>CAZYCB010000301.1:0-2940 GCA_964645735.1 uncultured bacterium
TCCTTCAAGTTTGCCACTGTTCGCGAGTAGATCTCCGTGATGACGTCGCCCTCTCTGATTCCCGCGCGCCCCGCGGGGCTGTCGGGCTCGATCCCCACCACGACGACACCCTCCTCGTCCGACCCCGCTATTTCGTCGACCTGGAGCCCGAGCCATTGGTCGGGTCGGTTGGGGGAAGCCGCCACGGCCTCCTCCTGCGGTCTCTCTGTGAGTGTTATGTTGAGCCGCTTTTCCTTGCCTTCCCGGACGATCACGAGAGGAACCGCCGCGCCGACTTCCGTATTCGCTACCATTAGTCGAAACCGCCCATCGTCCCTTACAGGCTTTTTGTCGAACTCGACGATCACGTCGTTCTTCTTGAGGCCCGCCTTCTCGGCGGGCGTGCCGGGCAGCACCTCGGTCACGAGGATCCCGCCCTCCACGTCGAGGTCGAGCCCCTGCGCGAGAGCCTTGTTGAGCTCCTGCAGACGAATGCCGAGGAACCCGTACTGTACGCGCCCCTTCTGCACCAGCTGCTGCGTGATGTTCTTCGCCATGTTGACCGGGATGGCGAAACCGATTCCCTGCCCCGACGGGTTGATCGCCGTGTTGATTCCGATCGCCTCTCCCCGGAGGTTCACGAGCGGCCCGCCGCTGTTGCCGAAGTTGATCGACGCATCCGTCTGTATGAAATCCTGGAACCCCTGTTCGTTGCCGCCCATGATCTGCAGGTCCGTTCTTCCCTTCGCGCTGATGATGCCGACCGTCACTGTACCGGCGAGCTGGCCAAAAGGCGTTCCAACGGCCATCACCCAGTCTCCCACTCTCATCTCGTCGGAGTCACCGAGCTTCACGACCGGCAGACTCCTGGGCGCGTCGATCCTGATCACGGCCAGATCGGTGTACGAGTCGGATCCAACGATCGTGGCGTCGTACTCCTCTTCGTCCGGTCCGTATCCCAGGACGACCGTGATCTTCTCCGCATCCTTGATGACGTGGTAGTTGGTGAGGATCCGACCGTCCTTGTCGATGATGAAACCGGAACCCCCGCCCGGCACGCGGCGCGAGTTGTTGTCTTCGGGCAGCATCTCCCGGAAGAAATCGAAGGGCCCGAAACTCTCGTTCCGGTCGGACGAGTTGATCGACCGTTCGGTCTTGATGAAGACGACCGCGGGTCTGACCATATCGGCGACGTCGGCGAAGGTCAAGGGCAGCTCGCCCGGCTGTGCGAACACAGCGGCTTGACTCGACGCCGCGCTTTCGGCTGTCGTAGAGCCCGAGCCGGCGGTCCAGATGAGGCTCGCGAGGACCCCGGCGAGGAAAACCGCCGTACCGAGCACGAACCCCCTCAGGCCGCGGCGCAGTGACGACAACAATGTCTCAGCAAAATGACTAGTCATCTCAAAACTTCCTTAGGCGTAAGGATACAAACAGGCTGGGGGAGCCGTGGGGACGAGCGTGTTTCCGAACTTCCCGATCTCGAAGGTCCTATGTCCAGCAGGTTTGGCAGCTTAGCTCGCACTGCCATTAATAGTGTAGCCGAAATCCCAGGACCTGTCAAGCTCCCACAACCGATAGGCTCAGGTGGATACGGCACTTCCGTACCCCTCTCGACAACGACCGATGCCTCCCGTCGAAAGGTTTAACCGGTCACTTTGCCGGCCACGGCGCCCTCCCGTCAAGGGTTCGACCGGGTCCATGTCCGGCGTTTGGCCTGCCCCTTATACGATCCCCCAGCGGGGCCTGTTCCAAACATTGTGCGACATCGCCGTTGAAGCGCTGGGGAGAATTGATAGAATGAGTTGTTTATGCGTCTCCAACATCCGCCCATGAACACGTACATCGACATCTCTTCCAGCGAAGTGCTCTTTCTCGCGGACTCGCACTTCAGGGACAGCCGCCGCGACGGCGAAGCGGAGAGGCGCCGTGCGTTCATCGAGTTCCTCTCTACGGTACCCTCCGGCGCCGCCGTGTTCCTTCTCGGAGACGTGTTCGATTTTTACTTCGAGTACACGTCGGTGGTTCCCAAGCGGTACTTCGATGTGCTCGACGCTCTGCACGGGTGCGTGCGCCGCGGCGCGGCGGTCCACTTTATCGGAGGCAACCACGACTATTGGTTCGGTTCCTTCCTGCGGGACGACATCGGACTCATCCCCCACCAGAACGACGTTTTCGTTCAGTGCCAGGGGAGGAAGATCTGGTGCACGCACGGCGATCTGTTCATGCCCGGAGACACGGGCTACAGTGTGATTCGGGCGTTTCTCCGGAACAGGTTCGTCATCGCGGCGGCGAAGGCTCTCCATCCCGATCTCATGGATGCCCTCGCTTCGCGCGTGTCCGACGCAAGCAAGACGCGAAACCACAGATCCGTCGAAGACACCGCGCGCAGACTCGCCGCCCGTCCCCCGGAGACATTCTTCTGCCGCGGGAACGATATCTTCGTCATCGGCCATATCCACTACCCGCTCCACAAGGTCATACAGGGGAAGGATCTCGTGATCGTGGGCGATTGGATCACCCAGTTCACGTTCGCGAGGCTTCGCGACGGAAGGATTTCGATCGAGACGTTCAAACGCGGAGCGACAGACTGAGCCGGTGGCTGTCTCCGAGGTCGTTGCCGCCGACGAGCAGCCCGTAGTCGAAGTCGAACTGGCCGAACCTGACGCCGAGGCCGAAAGCAGCTCCCTGCGAATCGTAACCCGCCTTGTACCCCGCGCGGACGAACAACCGCTTGTCGTATCCGTACTCCGCGCCGAAGTGTTGCTTCGCGTTACCGTCGTTGGGAAACACGAGGTCCAAGGTGGCGAGAACATCGCCCCTCATCCCGGTGACGTGCCTCTCGTAGCTCGCGCCGATTTTGATCAGCCTCGGAAGGGCGAATTCCTCTTCGATGAACTTCATCGGAGCGCCGACGTTGGCAGCGACAGCCGCGAATTTGACACCCGGTATCTTGCTCACGTG
>CAZYCB010000302.1:0-10220 GCA_964645735.1 uncultured bacterium
GAGGGGACGATATCACGGCGGGCGTCCGGCGGATGACGGCGGGAAAGAACGAGCCCAAGCCGTTGAAGCCCCAGTGGCAGGCGCCGCGCGGTTGGGGTTTTCTGCTGTGGATCGCGGGGGCCCTCGCGCTCGCCGCGCTTGCGTTTTGGTGGATCAGGAGAAGGCGCAGGCGCCCCGTTTCGAAGCCGGTAGAACCCGAGCTCCCCGCCGATGTCGTCGCGTTCCGGCGTCTCGACGAGATCGAGCGCATGAACCTCCTCGCGAGGGGAGAGGTCAAGACGCACTACACGCTCGTCGTCGACACGCTTCGCAGGTACATGGAGAAGCGCTACGACATCCTCGCGATGGATCAGACGAGCGACGAGATTCTCTGGTCGCTCCGCAGGGCGAGCGCCGAGATCGGAGACATCGAGCCCGTGCTCCGCGAGGCCGACCTGGTGAAATTCGCGAAATACCGGCCCGAGGCGGGCGCCGCGAAAGGCCTGATCGACGTCGTCCGCGGGATCGTGGCGCGAACGGCGCCGCGGCCCTTGGACGTGGCGGCAGGAGCCGACTAGTTTGACGCGCGACGGCTGACGGCGATAGTACACGAGTGCTCTTCAGGGTCGTTTCGAGTCCTGCGCTCCGCTTCCCTCGGCTTCCCGCGGCGGGTGGCGCCGATGGGGCCCCCGGGCCGCGCGCAGCTTGCGAGCACGGACGGGGAAATCGGCGACAGGACCCGCGGGCGATCCTCGGTCGCTCCCGCAAAGGGCTCTCAACGACCCTGAAGGGCACGAATAAGGTGTCTATGTTTCGTTTCGCGTATCCGCAGGCGTTATTGCTTTTGATTCTGCTCGTCCCGCTTTTCTATTTCGAATTCGGGGGAAAGCGGAAGCGGCGGAGCGTTGCCTTCTCGTCGCTCGATCTCGTCGCCGAGGCGAAGCTCGAAGCCGGTCCGCTGAAAAAGTACGGAAAGGGAGCTCTCCGCGCCGCCGTTCTCGTTCTCATCGTCATCGCCGCGGCGCGCCCGCAGACGGGCCGTTCCGAAAGCTCGGTCCGGACCGAGGGGATCGACATCATGCTCGTTCTCGACACCAGCGGGAGCATGCAGGCCCAGGACTTCCAGCCGAAGAATCGTCTCTACGTCGCCAAAGAAGTCGTGAAGGAGTTCATCTCGAAACGCAAACACGACAGGATCGGACTCGTCGTCTTCTCCGCGCAGGCGTTGAGCCAATGCCCGCTCACTCTGGATTACGACGTGCTCCGCAGCCTCGTCGACCGCGTGGATTTCGGAATGCTCCAGGACGGGACGGCAGTAGGGGTCGCTCTGGCCACGGCGTGCAACCGCTTGAAAGACAGCAAGGCGAAGAGCCGCGTCGTTGTGCTCCTCACCGACGGTCAGAACAACACGGGGATCATTTCGCCGGAGACGGCGGCGAACATCGCCAGGTCCCTCGGCATAAAAGTGTACACGATCGGCGTCGGCACGAGGGGGCTCGCCCCGTTCCCCGTGGACGACCCCGTATTCGGCAGGCGTTTGGTCCAGATGCAGGTGAACATCGACGAGGAGATGCTCCAGAAGATCGCGAAGGCGACGAGCGGCGAGTACTTCCGGGCGACCGACGCCGAGGAACTGAAGGCGATCTACGACAGGATCGACGCGCTCGAGAAAACGACGATCGAGACGAAGACCTTTGCGAACTACACGGACAGATATCTGCTGTTCGTGCTTCCCGCGCTTCTTCTCCTCGTGCTCGAGCTGGGGCTCGGAGAGAGCCTGTTGAGAGAGGCGCCGTGACGAAGGCGCGGCCGGCAGGAGAGAACCGCGCCGCAGCGGGCCGGTGGTCGCCGAAGCTAGGGCGGAATCGGCATCGCAGGACATTCGATGGAGACATGAGATCATGAGTTTCGCTCATCCGCAGTGGCTCAACGCCCTCTTCCTCGTTCCCGCGCTCGCGGCGCTCTTTCTCTACGGCGCGAGACGGCGGAGGCGATCGCTCGTCGAGTTTACCGGGGATCGACTCGCGGAGTCGCTCGCGCCGGGGCGGAACTGGCGCAAGGCGCTCTCCAAAGCGGTGCTCAGAGCGGGTGGATACTCGCTCCTTGTCATCGCTCTCGCCGGCCCGCAGCTGGGCAGCCAGCTCGTCAAAGTGGAACGCGTCGGCATAGACCTGGTGATCGCGCTCGATACGTCGACGAGCATGCTCGCCGAGGACATGAAGCCGAACCGGCTCGAACGGGCGAAGCAGGAGATCGTCGATTTCATTCAGGGACTCAAGGGGGACCGCGTGGGCATCGTCGTTTTCGCCGGCGATGCGTTCGCGCTCTGCCCTCTCACCGTGGACTACGACGCCGCGCTTATGCTCGTGCAGACGGCGGACGTCGATGTCGTCTCGGAACCGGGAACGGCGCTCGAGCGGGCGATCGAGAAGAGCGCCGCGCTTTTCCCACAGACGGGAAAGACAGATCGTGTCATCATCCTGGTGACGGACGGTGAAGGACACGAGGGCGACGCGGTCGCGGAGGCGAAGAAGGCCGCGGAAAAGGACATTCGAGTCTACACGATCGGGATCGGGAACCCGTCGGGGGACATCATTCCGCTGCGCGGAACCGACGGTTCGATCGGCGGGTACAAGAAGGACGACACCGGCGAGACCGTGCTCACCCGCCTCGATGAAAAAACGCTCGAAGACGTCGCGCGTTCGACGGGCGGGCGGTACTTTCCGGCGACGCGAGAGGGCCTCGAACTCAAGGTTCTCTACAGGGAGATCTCCGGCATGGAGCAGAAGGCCATCAAGGGCGAGTTTCTCGAGCGGAAGAAGGACCGGTTCGCCTGGTTTCTCGCGGGCGCGTTCCTTCTCCTGGGGCTCGACGTCGCAACGCTCGCGAATGGATCGGCAAAGAAACGCGGCAAGGGGAGGGTCCTTCACACGGGACGGAGCGCGGCGATTCTCATCGTGGTTCTCGCATTCATGGCCTCTCCTGCGGCCGCCGCGAAGGTCGACGGGAAGCGCGTGAAATCGGGAAATCAGTACTACCGCTCGGGCGAGTACGAGAAAGCGCTCGTGCTCTACAAGGAGGCGCTGGGCGACACGACGAAGCTCCCGGAGCACGCCGAGGGAGTGACGTACAACGAGGCGAACACGTTTCACATGATGAACCGTTATCCGGAGGCCCTCGGAAAGTACCACGAGAGCGTTTCGGAAGACACCGTCCAGACGGGACGTATGCTCTACAACCGGGGCAACACGCTCTCCAAGATGGGGAACTTGTCCGAAGCGGCGGAGTCCTACATGCAAGCGTTGAGGTATCTGCCCGACGACGCGGACGCGCGCCACAATTTGGAGCTGGCGCTTCGCATGATGCAGGAGAACAAAGAGAAGCAGGAGCAGCAACAACAGCAGCAGAATTCCGGAGAGAACAAGCAGGGAGAGAACGAGAACGACCAGGAGCAACAACAGCAGAAAGACCAGCAGCAGAATCAGGAGAAATCCCAGAGCGAAGAGAGCCGACAGCAGGCAAAGCAGGATTCGATGCAGACGCAGCCTTCGAGACGCGACTCGACCGGAGCGAGTCCCGAACTCCCCGAGAGCACGCAGACGATCCGCTTGAGTCGCGAGGATGCCCTGCGTTTGCTCAAGCTTCTCGAGGAACAGGAGAAGGAGCTCCAAAAGGAGAAACGAAAGGCGGCGTTCGTACGCGTGCCGCGTTCCGGCAAAGACTGGTAGAACGACTGTTGTAAAGATGGGCAGATCGTGGACGGGATGAGAAAGAAGATATCGCTTCGCGCCGCAGCAGGCGTCCTGGTGATGGCCGTTGCTCTGGCCACCGCGGCCGCGGCTGCGGACGTCACCGTGACGGCAGTCGTCGAGCCCGGTGTGGTGCCGGTGGGCGGCGAGGTCACGCTCGTCATCAGCGTGCAGGGAAAAGTCGGCAAATCGGGCAGTCCCGAACTGCCGCCGCTCGACAATTTCACCGTGTACCAGGCGGGCACATCGCAGAGCTTCAGCTTCGGAACGGGCGGGTCGAGTTCGTCGCTTCAATTCTCGTACGTCCTCGTTCCGAAGAATCCGGGGACGTTCACGATCGCGCCCATTCGTTTCCGGGCCGGCGACAAGATCTACGCCGCGGATCCGGTAACCATCGAAGTGGTCCAGTCGCCGAGCCAAGTTCGCATACCGGAGTCCACGGAAAAGAGCCGGCCCGACGAGAAGGCGGACCAGCCGATTTTCATACGCGGGATCGTCGACAGGGACACCGTGTACGTGAACCAGCAGGTCACGTGGACGCTGGGGTTCTACACCGACGGGCGTCTCGGCATCACGAGAACACCCGAGTACGCGCCCCCCGCGGCCGAGGGGTTCTGGGCCGAGGAGCTTCCGTCGCAGAAGAGTTCGTACAGGCAAATCCAGGGAAGGCAGTACCTCGTGAACGAGGTCAAGCGCGCCTTCTTCGCATCCGCCCCGGGGAGATACACGATCGGCCCCGCGCGCGTCGACCTCATGATCGACGATTTCGGCAGACGCCCCCGCGACAGCGTCTTCGACGACTTTTTCAATCGATCGTTCGGGTCGTTCGGATTCGGCAAGCCCGTGACGCTCAACACCAAGGAGATTCCGATCACCGTTCTCCCGCTTCCTGCGCGCGGGCGTCCGGCGAATTTCTCGGGGCTCGTGGGCGGCGGCCTCGAACTGTCGGTTCAGACCGACAAGAACGTGGCGCAGGTGGGAGAGCCGGTCAACCTCACGCTCGAGGTGCGGGGGGACGGGAACTTCAAGACGATGTCGGCTCCGGAATTCGTCCAGCCCGACGGGTTCAAGATGTACGAATCGGGAACGACCTCGGATCTCTACAAGAAAGACCTGATCGTCTCCGGAAGAAAGAAGTACGAGTACGTGCTCGTCCCCCAGGTCGAAGGGCAAAAAACTCTCCCGCAGGTGGCGGTTTCCTACTTCGATCCGGCGGACAGAGCGTACAAGACGATACAGTCCGCCCCCATCCATCTCGATATCAAGCCCGGAACGGCGGAAGAGGGCCGCCGGGTGGTCATCGCGGGCTCCGGAGAGGACATCGAGGTTCTGGGCAGAGACATCAACTACATCCACGCCGTACCCGCCGTCATCCGTCCGTCGGCGAAGAAAGCCGGCCCCGGCGCGCTGTTCTTGGCGCTTCACGCCCTTCCTCTTGCGGCCGTTGTCGGAGCGGTGCTCGTCGAGCGGCGCCGAAAACGCTTCAGGAACGACGTCAGGTTCGCCCGCGCCAGCCGCGCCGCGCGCGACGCGGAGAAGAAGCTGGGAGACGCGCGGCGGCTTCTCGACCGCGGACAGACGGGAGACGTGTTTCCGATGGTGTCGGCAGCGCTTCGCGGCTACATCGCCGACAAGATGAACGTGTCCGCATCGGGTCTGACCGGCGGCGATATCGAGAATTTCCTCGCGGGAAAAAGCGTAGCCGATGAAGATCTCGAGAAGCTGAGGGACGTTCTCCGAACGTGCGACAGCGCGCAGTACTCCCCTGTGGGCTCCGAAGGGCCAGGGGGGCGGAACGCGGCGGAAACGATCGACGCCGCGGTGGAAACGGTCAGAGTTTTCGACAAGAGGTATCTGTCGTGAAGAAACCATGCGGTGTCGCGGCGATCGCGGTTCTCGTGTCGGCGATTCTCGTTCTCGCCGCGGTGGGCTTCGCGTGGGCCGGGGCGGAAAAACCCACGGCGGGCGAGGCGAGTCGTTTCAGGGAAGCGTTTGCCAAAGGAAACGCTCTCTACGAGCAGGGGAACTTCACCGGAGCCATCGAGCAGTATGCGACCCTCGCCGATGCCGGGGTCGCGGACAAGGACCTCTTCTACAACCTCGCCAACGCCTACTACAAGCAGGACGATTTCGGGCGCGCCGTTCTTTTCTACGAACGGGCACGGCGTCTGGCCCCGCGGGACCGCGACGTCCGCGACAATCTGGCGCTGGTGCGCACGCAGCTCAGGGACAAGCAGTTCGTTCGCGACAAGAATCGTCTGGTGAGAGCGGCGGTGTGGCTCCACGACAACCTCAACGCCCGGGAGATGGCTCTTCTCGGATCGGTCTGCTATCTGGTGCTATGCCTTCTCGGCATCGTATTCGTCTTCAGGGATTCGGCGGCGGTGTCCCGCGCGTACCGGCGGCTCTCTTACATTTCTCCAGGCAGGCTCGCCGGCCTCGGCAAAACGCAGGATCTACTCGTGGCCCTCATCATCGTGTCGCTTCTCTTCTTGTCGACGAGCTTCTCCGCGTACCGGAAAACATCGCAGGAGAACGGACGGAGAGTGGCGGTCGTCGTCGAACCGGAGGCGGCCGTGCACAGCGGTCCGATGGAGGAAACGACACTCCAGTTCAAGATTCACGAGGGTACGCTGGTGCGGATACGCGATGCGCGGAACGCTTGGGTGCGGATCAACCTTCCCGGCGGGCTCTCGGGCTGGGTGTCCGCGTCGGCTATCGAGCGGGTGTAAACCCCGGCAGCTCTCACATCCTCAGAACGCTGGTTTGTCCTGCTTCGTACGCGGCGTTTTCCGATCGCCGAAACGTGTTTCTCTAGCCAAGGTTGAATTTCAGCTCGGTATCCCCGACTCGAATGACGGCGCCGGGATCGAGGGCGGCCTTCGTAATGCGCTCGCCGTCGACGAACGTGCCCGGCGATCCCTCGAGGTTCTGTATCACGTACGTTCCCGCCTCGAACGAAATGCGGGCATGGTATCGCGCGACGTTCATGTCTCTGATCTCGATGTTGTTATCGACCTCCCGGCCGAGCGTCATCGTCATTGGCAGGAGCGGAAGGCTTTTTCCCGTTCCGGGTCCCTTGGAAATAGTGAGGATCGGAAGGCCGACCGAATACGTGCCGGCAGTCGTCTCCCGGCGTTCGGACGCGCTGTTGGTCTCCTCGACGGACTCATCGCCCGGATCGGCGAGTTCGGAGATCGAATGATGTGCATGTGCGGCATCGCCGGCCGAGTCGCGAGGCGAGTCCTCGTCGCGAGAGGCGTCCTCGTCGAACGCGTCTGCCGTCCCCGCTGGCTTCGGATCGGCTTTCACCGGATCAGACGGCGGGTCCTCCGGCACGAATTCCCCGACCCAGTCCGTGGGATCGACGAACGATTCCTCGACGTCGGGGGTGGCTCGCGGCGCGTCCGGTTCGGCTCGCGGCGACGGGGGAGCCTCCGGCTTTTCGCGCTCCCGTGCGGTCTCACGCGGTTCAGGTGCCGCGTCACACGAAGCGATGCGGGCGAGCGACTCCGAGAGTTCCCTGTGACGCTGGGCGAGCCGCTCGTACTCCTCGGCGAAGGGCGCGCGTTTCTCGTTCAGCACGGATTCCTCGAATTCCCCGACGCGGAAGCGAAACGAGAGCTCGTCGAGAGTGTCCCGAAGCGCCTCGGTAAGAGCCTCGACGTCCCTTATCTGGCCGCGAAGCGACGCGCGCGCGTCTTCTATGCTCTTCGCGAGGGGTTCGAGTTCGTCTTCGAGATCTTTGAGCTCTCTCTCGTATTCGTCGAACACCCTCTGGAAGATGTTCTCTTTGACCGATTGTTTCTGAGAACCGGCCTTCTGGATACGACCCACTAGAGCCCGCCGTTCCTCGGCGAGTTCGAAGTAGCGCGCGAGCTGTTCGTCGATGCCGACCGCAGCCCGTTCGAGTGTAACGTTCCCCATCGAGCGCCTCCGTGATCTGCAACACTACGTGCGGACGAATTTCTCGTTTGTATGCGTGCGTTCGGCTTGTTCAAGCGACTGAAGAGCCGACTGGTTGCTGCCCGGAGGCGCGACTGCGTAAAACATGCCAGATTAGCGGATTGAAGCAACTTTCTCGAGTTTCCCGTGCGGTGGGGACGCCGGTGCGGGGAGGCCCGGAGCCAAAGCGCTTGACTCTCGAGAGGCGGTTGTATTAGCGTCCACGGTAGTAACTGCTTGAAGGGGAATGAGAAATGAGGCTCGAAGTCGCGTCGCTCAGCCACATCGGCCAGATCCGCCAGCGGAACGAAGACGCTATGGGTTACCTCGAGCCGGTGCAACTCGAGGTCCTCGACGGGAAGGGATCGCTCTTCATCGTGGCGGATGGAATGGGGGGGCACCGGGGCGGAGAGATTGCCAGCCTGCTCGCCGTGGACACGGTCCTCGAGGCGTACTACGCCTCGAGCGAAAGCGACCCAGCGAAAGCCCTCGACATCGCTTTCAAAAGCGCCAACGCCGTGATCATCGAGAAATCGCGAACGGATGTCTCGCTCTACGGAATGGGAACAACGTGCACGGCGCTCGTCGTGAGAAAAGGCGAAGGGTACTTCGCGCACGTGGGGGATTCGAGGGCCTATCTCTTCCGTGGGGGAGAGCTCACACAGCTCACCGAAGACCACTCTCTCGTCGGGGAGATGGTCCGGTCGGGGATCCTCACCGATGAGGACGCCCGGATGCATCCCCGCCGCAACGTGATCACGCGGTCGATAGGGACGCACGAGGACCTCTTCGTCGATCTGTCCCGATCGCCGCTTCGTCTCGTCGACGGCGACATGTTCGTGTTGTGTTCGGATGGGTTGACGTCTCTCGTCTCGCAGAGCGAGCTCAAGGCGGTTCTCGCATCGAACCCGCCTCGAAAGGCGTGCGAGGCGCTCGTCGATCTTGCCAACGAGCACGGCGGGAAGGACAACGTCACGGTCCAGATCGTGAAGTACCGCCTGATCTGACTAGCCCTGCCTCTTGAGCCAGAATGTGGCTCCCACCGTTACCAGCGTATCTCGCCCGAGCTGAAATCCAACGTAGATGGAGGGTCCTGAGGACAGCGCGTAGCTGACGCCCCCTCTGAGTTCGGCGTCGAGATCGGTGTCGGAGACGTTTCCCGTCTGGCCCCGATTGACGTCGGTGTCGACGAGAAGCATGTACACGCCCAGGTAGGGGATAAGTATGTTGCCGCTGTCCTCGAGCCTGAAGGGGCTCGAGATGATCGCTCCGAGAGGAAACTGAACGATGTCGATGGCATCGCTCGATATCGCTCCGATGCCCGCCGTCACCGAGAGGTCGAAGGGAATCGCACTCGTCGGGGGAAAGAGACTGAATTTCAGATCGCCGCCGCCGCCCCACCGTCCGTCTCCATCGGCCGAGTCGAACAGGAGTTCGCCCCCCACATCGAAGTACTTCGTCACGTTCATGCGCGCGTATCCGCCGAATCGAAAAAGCTCGTCGTCGCCCGCAGCCAGGTACGGCCCCACGACGAATTCCCCTGCTTTGATGACGGCCGCATCGGGGTACTGGTAGAACACCTGTGCCGCGACGAAATGAGCGGAGAAGAGCATAAACGCAGCGGCTGCCCCCAGAACGAGTGCGGTCTTTTTCACACGAGCTCCTTTCATCCGTCGGCTTCTGGTCGAAACGGCATCCCCTCGTCTCTCCCTGATATACCACCGTTCCCCTCCGGCTCAAGACAAAACTCTGCTCACGCGGGTGATACGGCCGCTCTCGAGCGTGCCGAACGGCCGGAGCCGGATCGTATAATCTCTTTTTTCACAATCGAATAACGAGCCGGCCCGGGGCGCCTCGATTCGCCTCGGGACGCACTTTGGGAGCGCGGGCGGCGCCCCTCGAGGGGGGAGCGGGTAGAGCGGTTCGTTCGATGGAACCGGCACCGAAGCGGCATGGCGGGTGTATAACTCCCGCGAAGACAAAGAGGTTGCGACAGGCGCGGTCTTTGAGCATAATCCTACAGTTCAGGCGCAAAAAAAGGAAGGTCATCGCAATGGTACTACGCAGATTCTTCGTCCTGTTCGCGGTGATATGCGTGTTCGCATTCATGGGTGCGGCGTGCGGCAGCAAGGACGGAAAAACAGAAGGACAGCAGTCGAAGCCCGGCAAAGCGGCCAAATCGGAGAGCGGAGTCCAGCAGGCGGCCAGAGAGGCGTACGACCTGGCGTCCCTGGACGACGAGTTTCTCGAAGGCCGCCGGCTGATCGAGAACGCCGGATTCGTGGTGAGAAAATACACGAGTTTCCCCGTTCCGGAGATCGGCAAGAAGGGACGGATACTCGTCTACACGGATGAGAAGGCCAAGCAGTCGGGAGGCGTTCTCTACATGAAGATCACGGGTTCGGAAAACGCTCCCGCGTGGCACTGGTATTTCGAAGACATGGTTCCCGACAGTGCCGTCAAGCACGAGTTCAAACATGACGTGGTGGTGGAATTGAGCATTGTCGACACGCACGGAAAGGCCATGGACTTAATACAGGACGAGTC
>CAZYCB010000303.1:0-2599 GCA_964645735.1 uncultured bacterium
TGGGCGACGCTATAGTGGCGGATCCGCCTCGGAACCCCTATCACAAACCGAAACTGCTCGACGTGGTTCGCCGCACCATACGGGCGCGGCACTTCAGCCATCGGACGGAAGAAGCCTACGTCAACTGGGTCCGACGGTTCGTTCTCTTTCACGGCAAGAAACATCCTCTGCTCCTGGGACCCGATGAGGTCAGGGAGTTCGTCACGCATCTCGCCGTCGCCGGACGGGTGAGCGCGTCGACGCAGAACCAGGCCCTTTGCGCTCTGATCTTTCTCTACAAACAGGTGCTCGGCCGGGAACTCGGGTACGTCACAGATATCGTCCGCGCGAAAACGCCGAAGCGGCTGCCCGTCGTTCTCTCGCGAGACGAGGTCCGCGCTGTTTTCGACGAACTGGCCGGCGTAAGACGGACGGCGGTATCTCTTCTCTACGGTTCGGGCCTTCGCCTCATGGAATGCCTGCAGCTCCGTATCAAAGACGTGGATCTCGAACGGTATCAGATCGCTGTGCGATCGGGAAAGGGGGGCAAGGATCGTCTGACTGTTCTGCCCAAGTCGGTCAGGCCGTCTCTCGAGGCGCAAATTCGAGAGGCGAAGCGGATCTGCGACTGCCCGGAGGGGTGGGCGGAATACGGGGTGACCATGCCCGATGCGGTCGATCGCAAATACCCCAACGCTTCCCGGGAATGGGTGTGGCAGTACGTCTTTCCGGCCAGCGGCGTCTGCCTCGACAAGAGGACGGGGGAGCTCCTTCGACACCACCTCCACGAGACGGTCATCCAGCGAGCGGTCAAGGAGGCCGTCCGACGCGCCGGGATATCTAAGATGGCGAGCTGCCACACGTTTCGCCATTCCTTCGCCACGCATCTTCTGGAGGACGGATACGATATCCGCACTGTTCAAAAGCTGTTGGGCCACCAGGATGTCAGAACCACTATGATTTACACGCACGTTCTCGACCAGGGGGCCCTCGGTGTGAGAAGCCCAATGGACCGATTGTGAGGCTGACTTGGATCCGGCACGGGAAACATTGCTCGGACGGCAGTCTAACAACAGAGAAAATGTGCTATACTGTCTAGGTAATCTACGGTTTTGTGGACGGTTATCGTCGCCCGCCCTGCCCGTTTCGGGGAGGTAGAGCCGCCGGAGGGAACTGGAAGAGCCCCGGGGGGATGGGCGGGATAAGATATGTTAGACCGCTCTGAGTGAGAGGGAAGGAGCAGATGAAATACCATCACCTCGGAATTCCGACCACGACACCCAAGCCAGGGGAGACGTATCTCGAGGCCTACAAGACTTACTGCACGGACCACGAGAACAATCCGTTCGGAATTCAGTGGATGCGGTTCGAGGTCGACTGCACTCTCCCGGAGCTTGTGAAGACAGTTCCGCATGTCGCGTTTGAGGTGGACGACTTGGCAAAAGCCCTCGAAGGGCACGACGTACTGATTACGCCGAACAGCCCTTCGGAGGGAGTGACGGTGGCATTCGTCGTATGCGACGGTGCGCCTGTGGAGTTTCTGGAGTTTTCACGGCGGTGACGTGGTGACTGAGCGGTCTAACAAGCGCATGCAGCTGGCGGCCTGGCCTGTCACGACCCTGGCGGGTCGAGCGGGCGTCCTGGCAGCGACCTGGCCGGTTGGCCAGGGTCGCGCCAGTCCAGCCCGCAGCTGATGCGCAGACGTTCGGCTGAATGGCCAGATAGCGGAGACCCTACGAAGGATGTGTGATGCGAGCCGACAGAACCTCTGAGCCAGGGCCTGGTGTGGCCACCTCGAAGAGGACGGACGCGGTTCAGGTGGCCGGCGTCGTTGGCGCCGCCTGGCTGATGTCCATCGGCTTCGACTTTCTTCTTCATGCGGGACTCCTGGCGAGCCTCTATGTTGAGGCCAGTCCGTTTCTGCTGCCGCCCGACGTCGCGTTGCGCCGCATTCCGCTGGGCTATCTCTCGTTTCTCGTCCTGACCCTCGGTCTCTACTGGCTGTTTCGCCGTCTGGGTATACGAGGAATGGTGTCAGGACTCCGACACGGCGCATGTGTTGGTCTAGTCGTCTGGGGTGCCCTGGCAATCGGCCTGTATTCGATCAGCACCGCGAGGTTGCCGCTTCTCGTAGCCTGGTGGATTGGCCAGGCGATTGAACTCGGACTCGCGGGCGCCGTCCTAGGCACGGCTGCGACCGGCGCGTCGCTCAAACGCATTTGGATGGTGGTGGGGCTTGTTGCCCTCGGGTGTTTCGTGGGAACCGTCGTTCTGCAGAACCTAGGCCTCGCCCCAGCGGTGAGACTGGTGAAATGAGTGGCAGTCAGCCGAACAAGCGCTTGCAGCCGGCGAAGGCGCGTGCCAGCCTGACCCGGAAGAGAGTCTCTCGTTCGCGGCTGAAGCGCGATCGTTAGATGTACGCAGGGAAGTGATGATCATGAGGTGGGGTGTTACAGTAACGTTTCTGGGATTATGTATTACATCATGTGTTGCAGTAATTTCGGTCAATTCGGGAATGCACGTGTGGGTGGCGACCGAACCTATCCAATGTCTGGAGAATCCGTGGGAACGCGACTGGCTAGAATCACACAATTGGGACTATTCAAACTATCCCAAAGAT
>CAZYCB010000304.1:0-2290 GCA_964645735.1 uncultured bacterium
GACGGAGATCTACGATTATCTCCGCCTGCTGTTCGCCCGGTTGGGCAGGACTTTTTGCCCCGAGTGCGATCGTGAAGTGGTCCAGTACGAGCCCGACGAGGTCGTCGAAGAGGTGCTGAGAGACCGCCCGGGCGAGGAACTTCTCCTTCTTGCCCGCATTCCTGTGGCAACCGACGTGTCGTCCCTCGCGGACAAGCTCCTCGGGAACGGTTACAGGAGGATCCTCATCGGAGGGTCCGTGGTGAAACTCGACGAGACGCCGAAACGAATGCTCATGCGGGCGAAGCACGTCGACGTCGTTCTCGACCGCGTCGTCTCGAGTCCGTCGAACCGGACGCGAATGTTCGAAGCGGTGGAGGCGGCCTACAGGATGGCCGATGGGGCCGCGTGGGTGCTCGGCGAGCGGACCTCGACGGAAACCCGGTACACGAAGAACCGCGTGTGCGCCCAATGCCAGCGCGCTTTCGAGGAGCCCCGTCCGATTCTCTTCTCGTTCAACACTCCGTACGGCGCGTGCCCGCATTGCCGCGGCTTCGGGAACCGCATGGAATTCGACGAGGGGCTCATCGTCCCCGACCAGACGCTCTCTATTCGCGCGGGCGCCGTGGAGCCGTGGTCTTCGGAAAAGTTCGAGTACTACCACAAGGAGCTCCTCAAGCACTGCCGCCGCAAAAAGATACCGACGGAAAAAGCCTTCGGCGATCTTAGCGATACTGCGAAGCGCTCGATTCTCGAAGGCGACGGCGATTTCACCGGTGTGATCCCCTTTCTCGAAGAGCTTCGCGAGAAGTCGTACAAGAAGTACGCCCGATTCTTCACGCGCCGGTACCTCACCTTCAGGGAATGCCGGCGGTGCCGGGGCGGCCGTTTGAGAGAGGAGGCATACTTCATCCGTCTGGGCGGAAAGACGATTCGGGACGTGAGCGCGATGACGCCGGCGCAGGCGCTTTCGTTCGCAGGATCGCTCGAGCTTGGCGCGCGCGAAGAAGAGATTGCCGCGGACATCCTTCTCGAGCTACGGTCGAGGCTGAAGTTCATGCTCGATGTGGGGCTCTACTACGTGACGCTCGACCGGCTGACGCGGACGCTGTCCGGCGGGGAAGCGCAGAGAATCAATCTGGCGAACTCGCTCGGGGCGAACCTCGTGGGTGTGCTCTACGTCCTCGATGAACCGAGCGTCGGGCTCCACCCGAGGGACACGGAGAACCTCGTCGGCGTGTTGAAGGCGCTCCGCGACCGAGGGAACACCGTCGTCATCGTGGAACACGATCTCGACATAATTCGCGAGGCGGACTACCTCGTCGACCTCGGCCCGGGCGCAGGACGCCTCGGCGGAAGCGTTCTCTACCAGGGGGACCTCGAACGCGCGGCGCATCCCGAGTCGAAGACGATACGGTATCTCCAGACGGGCCTTCCCGTTCACGCCCAAGCGGCCAGGAAGCTCTCGCCGGAAAACGCCCTCGTTCTGGAAGGCGTGTCGGAGCACAACCTGAAGAATCTCGACGTCTCCTTTCCCCTGGAGGCGCTCACCGTCGTTACAGGGGTCTCGGGGTCGGGGAAGAGCACGCTCGTCTGCGACGTTCTCTACAACGCGCTCACCATGCCCGATGCAACCCGCTCTTTTGCCTACAGGCGGATCTCGGGGAAGGAACGCGTGAAAAAAACGATGCTCGTCGATCAGTCGCCGATAGGGCGCACGCCGCGGTCCAATCCCATCACGTACATCAAGGGATTCGCGCACGTCCGGGACGTTTTCGCCGGCGAGAAGCTGGCGAAGAAACGCGCTTACTCGTCGGGCCGTTTCAGCTTCAACGTTCCCGGCGGACGCTGCGGACGCTGCGAAGGCATGGGGTACGAGAAGATCGAGATGCACTTCATGGCGGACTTGTTCGTTCTGTGCGCGGAGTGTGACGGCAAACGTTTCAACCGGCAGACGCTCGAGGTGACGCACAAGGGCAAGAATCTTGCAGAGGTTCTGGACTTGACCGTCGACGAAGCGATATCGTTTTTCTCCGACTACCGGCCGCTCGTCGATCGTCTCGCCGTACTCAAGGATGTGGGACTGGGATATCTCCAGATCGGACAGCCGTCGACGACCCTCTCCGGGGGAGAGTCCCAACGGATCAAGATCGCGCGCGAACTCTCCGAGAACGTCGAAGGCAGCGCCGTCTACGTGCTCGACGAACCGACGACCGGTCTCCACGTCGACGACGTCGATGTGCTGGTGCGGGTGCTGCGCGGTCTCGTGGATCGCGGCAATACCGCGATCGTCGTGGAACACAACCCCCAG
>CAZYCB010000305.1:0-3077 GCA_964645735.1 uncultured bacterium
CGATCGAGGCGAAGAAGTTCCGGCTCCTCGAGGTGCAGTACGGTCCTTTTACCCGTCCCGTCGTCATGCCCGTCATAGAAGACCAGCCCGTCGAGATGGAGAAGCTCCCCGGGCTCGTCGAATCGAAGAAGCTCGAACAGAAGGAATTCGACCGGATCAAGAAGGACCACGAGTTTCTCGTCGAGAAGATGGAAGGGTTTTTGAAAATCGCCCGGGCCATCGATCGGGAGCTCGCGGAGAAGATGGCCTGGCTCGAGAAGGAATTCGTGAGCCCCATCGTCGAAGCGTGCATCGAGGAAGCGAAGGACAAGTTCACCGAGAAGAGGATTCACTCTCATCTCGAGGAACTCCGCGACTTCTGCATGAGCAATATCGACGAGTTCAAGGACTCTGCGGGAGAACAGAAGGAAAAACCCGAAGATAAGGAAAACCTCCTCGAGTTCGAAGTCAACGTGATCGTGGACAACTCGCGCACCAAACAAATTCCCGTTATCATCGAGACCGCTCCGAGCTACGGAAACCTCTTTGGAACGGTGGACCGCGTCCATGAGGGAAAGGGCGAGTACAGGACGGATCTAACGATGATCCGCGCGGGGTCGCTGCTCAGGGCCAATGGGGGATACCTCGTCTTGAGCCTGACCGACATCGTCGAGGAACCGGCCGTGTGGCCGGCTCTTAAACGGGCTTTGAAAAACAAGAAGGTGACGATTCAGAGTTTCGACGCGCTCTTTTTCCTCTCTACATCGGGCGTCAAGCCCGAGCCGATCGACGTCGACTTGAAAGTCGTTCTGATCGGGGACGCGTACTCCTATCAGATCCTCTACACCTACGACGAGGATTTCAGGAAGATCTTCAAAGTGAGGGCGGATTTCGACACCGAGATGCCGAACACGGGGGACAACGTCGTCAAGTACGCCCAATTCATCAAGACGGTCATCGACAAAGAGAGTCTGCTCCCGTTTCACAAGACCGCGGTGGCGGAGATCGCGGAGGAGGGAGTGAGGCTCGCCGGGCGCCAGGACAAGCTCTCCACGCGGTTCAGCGACGTGGCCGACGTCATCAGGGAGTCGGACTACTGGGCGAGAAAAGACAAGGCGAAGAAAGTCGAGGGCAAGCACGTCGAGGAAGCCATCGATGCGAAGATACGCCGGATGAACCTCGTCGAGGAAAAACTCCGCGAGATGATCGAGGACGGAACGATCCTGCTCGATCTCGACGGCAAGAAGACGGGGCAGGTGAACGGGCTCTCCGTGTACGACATGGGAGACTACTCGTTCGGGAAACCGAGCCGCATCACCGTGGAAACGGGACTCGGCCGGGCCGGTGTGATCAACATCGAAAGAGAAGCGGACTTGAGCGGCAAGACGCACAACAAGGGGGTTCTCATCATCGAGGGATATCTCCGCCGCAAGTACGCGCAGGACAAACCTCTCACCATGACGTCGAGCATCTGCTTCGAGCAGTCGTACGGCGGCGTCGACGGCGACAGCGCCTCATCGACGGAGATCTACGCGATCCTCTCGAGCCTTGCCGATCTTCCCCTGCGGCAGGATCTGGCCGTCACGGGTTCCGTGAACCAGAAGGGCGAAATCCAGCCGATCGGCGGCGTCAACGACAAGATCGAGGGCTTTTTCGACGTCTGCAAGATCAAGGGGTTGACGGGGAAGCAAGGTGTGATCATTCCCCGCCTCAACAAGAAAGACCTGATGCTCAAGCAGAGCGTCGTCAACGCGATCAAGAAAAAGAAATTCCACATCTACGCGATCAGCACGATCGATCACGGAATCGAGCTCCTCTCGGGCGTGAAGGCCGGCAGGCAGCTGAGCAACGGCCGGTTCGAGAAGGACTCGGTGCACGACCGCGTCGATGAGAAGCTCGCCCACTTCGCGGAGCAGATCAAGTACTACACCGATGCCGGTGATGAGAAGGATTAGCGGCTCCGAGCCGCCGGCCGAACCCACTCCCGAGTCGCTCATCGAGAACGCCGCGCGCGACGCCGGTTTCTCCCTCGTGGGAATAGCGAACGCATCGCCGAGCCCGAGCTCGAGCCGATTGTTCGAGAAGTGGACACGCGAGGGAAAGCACGGCGGCATGTCGTATCTCTCTCGCGGATCCTCCTTGAGGCAAAACCCCGGTCTTCTCCTCGACGGAGCGAAGAGCGCCGTGTGCGTCGCGGTCGATTACTACTCGCGCGTGAAAGAAGAATGGAACCGCCTGGCCGCCGCCGACCATCGCGGACGCGTCGCGGTCTACGCGCACGGACGCGACTACCACGCCGTGCTCTCCGGGATGCTCCAGGACCTGGAAGGGCGGTTGAGAAAGCTCTTCCCCGGCCTGCGAGCGCGGGCCGCCGTCGACACCGAGCCGATATCGGAGAGGGACTTCGCCATCCAGGCGGGGATCGCCTGGCTCGGAAAAAACACGTGCGTCATCTCGCCGGAGTACGGGTCGTGGATCTTTCTCGGCGAACTCATCACGAACCTCTCGCTCCAGCCAGGCACGCCGCTCCCGGCGCTCTGCGGCACGTGCACGAAGTGCATCGAGGCGTGCCCCACGGGGGCGCTCGACGGCCACGTCCTCGACGCGAAAAAGTGCATCGCGTACCTCACCATCGAGAAGCGCGGAGAGATCCAGGCCGAATTTCACGAGGCGATCGACGGGTATCTATTCGGATGCGACGAATGCCAGCGTGTCTGCCCCTACAACAGCGCGCCTCGCGAATCGCTCGTCTTCGGCGGCGGCGACCGGAACGCCGTCACGGGAATGCGTCTCGAGGATCTTCTCGGCCGTTCCGACGGCGAGCTGAAGAAACTCGCCCGCGGCACGGTGATGGAGAGATGCAAACCCGAGGGAATCAGGCGGAATGCGAAAATCGCGGCGGGGAACCGCTCTTCACCCCCACGGGGGGAAAAGACGTTCTGACCGTCGTATCGCTCCGGCAATCAGGGTGTCGCGCCGACTCTGAGATCGTCCACGTCCTCTATGATCCGGAAATGCGTCTTGAGCTTGAGAGCGTCGAGTATGTCGTCGACGAGTCTCGACGGGTTCATGAGGACGAGGTCGCCTTCCGTCTCTCT
>CAZYCB010000306.1:0-2437 GCA_964645735.1 uncultured bacterium
CGGCCGTAACCAGTGTCGCCGCGGCGTTTTGAGACGAGCCCGGCATCACGCGGCCCAGTCAGGAGAACATCGATGACCAGCTCGACAACCACGTGCAACCGATGCGTCATGGATTCGTCCACGCCCGGAATACGGTTTGACACCGCGGGGCAATGCACCTACTGCAGGCTGCACGACCGGATGGAGACGTCGCTTCGCGCCCGCGAGGGAACCATCGACCAGCTCTGCGCGCGGATCCGCAACGCGGGGCGGAAACGAGCGTATGACTGCGTCGTGGGGCTGAGCGGAGGCACGGACAGCACGTACTGTCTCTACGTGGCCAAGAAGCTGGGTTTGCGACCTCTCGCCGTGCACTTCGACAACGGATTCGTGTCGGACACCGCGAAGGCGAACATCAAGGCGACCGCGGAGCGGCTCAACGTGGAGGTCCGCACTGTCGCGACGAACTGGGAGGCCCTTCGGGATCTGTATCGTGCCTGCCTGGAGGCCTCGATCCCCGAGATCTGCTTGCCTTGCGAAGTGGGGGTGTACTCTGCCCTCCACCGCGTCGCGGCCGATGTCGGCGCGCGCCACATCATCCTCGGGCTATCATACAAAACGGAAGGAATCACCCCGCTCGCGTGGCACTACTGCGACGGCCTGTACATCGCCGACGTGTTCAAGCGCCACGGAGGCGGCGACAGACAACCGGCGGGTTTCGACGGGCTCGCTCTCGCGTCATTCGCCAAGCATGCCTTGTGGCACCGGATTCGCACGGTCCAGCTCCCCCTCTATATGCGCGATTACCGGGACGAGGAAATCCGCGCAGAACTCGCCCGGGACCTCGGTTGGGAATACGGCGGCCACCACCACTTCGACTGCGCGTACAAGCCGTTCGTCGCTCACATCCAGGCGCGGAAGTTCAACATCGACTACCGAAAGGTGAGCCTTTCCGCGCTGGTCCGAACGGGGCAGTCGTCGCGCGAAAGCGCCCTCGAGTCGCTCCAGAGGGTCCCGACGGCGGCCGACGCGGAAGTGAAGCACTGCCTCGACAAGCTGGAGTTGACCCCAGGCGATCTGGACAGAATCCTCGCCACGCCCGTCCGCGGGTTCCGAGACTACCGTACGTACTTCTCCCTGGTGAGCCGGATGAAGCTGCCGCTGCGGATGATGGCGCATCTGGGGATCGTGCCGGAGACGACGTACGAGAAGCTGTTCGAGACGTAGCCCGTCGACGAGGCGCGAGAAGAGCGAAGCCTACGCGGAATATATCGTGACGCCCTTTTCCGCCTGGTCGAGCAAGGCGCGGGTCACCTTTGCGGCTGAAACGGCGAACATCGGCACGCCGTGGAACTGCCAGACGGCCATATCTCCCGGAGACATGAAGCGTTCCAGTTTCTCGATCCTGCGCTGACCTTCGAACACCTTGAGGCGAAGGCAATAATCCAGGCTCTTGTCCCCGTCTTTGAGCACCAGCGGGGCGCTCCGTTCCCGGTAGCGTGCCGGAAACTTCTCGTCCAACACCTGCTCCATGTAATGGACATGGGTCAGACAGCGATAGTACGGCGTACCGATACCTAGAATGATCGTCCGGCAGCGATCCATGACGGCGAAGGGCGAATCGGCCCCGCAACCGAACCTGTCCAGATGATGACGGCCGGTGAGTTCGTCCGCGAGCGGCCCGAGCGCGCAAACGCTGTGCGTCGGATGCAGGCTTCTCAGCACGCCCGGATGACGGCGGAAGAGCTCGGTCAACAGGCCCATTTGAGAAGGGGTCCTTCGCCTGTCGAAGACGGGTTTCTGACTATAGTAACGGACCGAATCATAGTCCGAGCCCCCGAAGAAAAATGCGGGCATCACGAGTGTCCGGTCGGGTCCGCACAGTCCCATGAGCACGTTCTTCAGTTCCAACACCGACCCTCGATACATCGGAGTCATCGAATCGAACGCGCTATGGACCATGAGGACGTCGAAGTCCGACCCGATGCGCCGTGCGATCTCCTTTTGCAACACATCCGCGGAAAAGGTCCCGTACCGGACCCTGTAGTACCACTGGAACCTGTTGCGCAACCGCTGCTGGGAGCGTTTGAGTCTACCGCGCTGTTCCTGGCTGAACGCCTTCTTGAGAACGTGGTAGAGCCACGCCTGCATATTCATTTTCGAAGGCCTTTCGCATCGCGGCCGGGTCCAACTCTCTGAAAGTGGAAAACCGGCACCGCCCCGTGCCATTTGCGACGTACTCCAGAAACACCCTCAGGTTTCTGTCGTTGTAAGGCGTAAAGAGCTTGGAGTGACCGATGAGCACCACGGGAAGCGGAAAGGGAAGATCCGCGTACTCGGCTTCGATCCGCTTCAAAGCGCCGACGAGCTGGCGTCCGCTGCACTGATTGAAATCCATCTTGAGAGGGTGTTTTTGCGTGAGAAATCCGAGTCTCTTGACTGATCTCCGGAAGAATTT
>CAZYCB010000307.1:0-3809 GCA_964645735.1 uncultured bacterium
TCTTCGAGTACATCTGGCTCGCGTGGTACGAAACGGTCGACGGCAGGTTCAAAGGTCCCATGATGGTCACGCCGTGCGCCTGGACCGTCTCTCCCGGCTTCGTGAGCTCGCAGTTGCCCCCTCGTTCGGCGGCGAGGTCCACGAGCACAGACCCCGGGTTCATAGCCTCGACCATCTCTGCGGTGACGAGGATCGGCGCCTTCTTGCCGGGAACGGCTGCGGTCGTGACGACCACGTCGTTCTCCTTGACGACCTTCAGCATCAGCTCGCGCTGTTTCCGGTAGAACTCTTCACCCATCGCCTTCGCGTATCCACCCTTGTCCTCCGCCTGTCCCGCGTCGAGTTCCATCTCGACGAACTTCGCGCCCACGCTCTTCACCTGGTCCTTGACCGCCGGGCGGATGTCGTAGGCGCTGACGACCGCGCCGAGACGCTTCGCCGTGGAAATCGCCTGGAGTCCCGCGACGCCGACGCCGACGATGAACACACGGGCCGGGGCGATGGTCCCCGCCGCGGTCATGAACATCGGGAAGAACTTCGGCAGAACCTCAGCCGCCAGTATGATCGCCTTGTACCCGGCGATCGTCGCCATAGAGGAGAGCACGTCCATGCTTTGCGCGCGCGTGATTCGCGGCACCAGCTCGAGCGAAAACACAGAGCCCCCGCATTTCGCAAACTCCTTGGAGAGCGCAGGGTCGCTGAGCGACTCGGTGAGGCCAATGACGATCTGACCTTGCCGCACCCTCCCCAGATCCGCGCGTCCCGCGTCGGGGTTGGCTCCGAACGTACGCACCTGAAAAACCACGTCGGACTTCGCAAAAACCTCGTCCCTCGTCACGATCTTCGCGCCTTTTTTCGCGTAGTTCTCGTCGGGAATTCCCGCACCGCTTCCCGCGCCCGACTCGATAAGGACTTCGGCTCCTGATTTGATCACCGAAGGAACAACGTCGGCGATCAGTGCGACCCGACGCTCGCCGGGGAAAGTCTCTTTCGGCACACCCACGACAATCGGTTTGACTTGCTCTGCCATCGAAACTGCAGCCTCCTCTCTTCGCTTCCGCCGACGGCGTCACCGGCGTCTGCCAGCCGCCCACACGGACACCTAAATGGCGCGGCGACCCGCGCCTTTTGCATCCGATGCCTCTGCGGCATCCGTTGCGAAATCAGTCTTCAAAATCTGTCTGTTGAAAGGTCCTGATAAAGACACGTAACCATATCACGACCCGCGGACTCCAGAAAGCGAAAAATAGCCGGCCGGCGAGCGGTTCCAACAGACGTTTCCGGAACCGGTTGGCCGTTTCGGCCCCGGCGTCCGCGGGGCCTGCCGAGGCCCCGCCCCCGCGGTCCGTGAAGGTCACAGTCCCATGAGCTCGCGGACGTGCTTCGGCGGCGGCGATCCGAATTCCAGCAGCTGGTTATGGAACGACTCCAGGTTTCCTCCGCCAGCGTGCTTCTCGTCCCACGCCCGACGGATACCGCTCACCTCGAGATTTCCCACGTAGTAGGTGGAAAGCTGGGTTGAAGTCAAACACGCCCTCCGCCATTTGCCCGCCGCCTCGCCCTCCTCCTGGAACCCCTCGTTCATCATGAGGGCCATCGCGTCCTGCTCCGTCATTCCCGCGGTGTGGATCTTCTGGTCTATTATGGCGTTGATGATCATCCGCAGTCTCATCTTGAGCTGCTGCATCTTGACCTCGGGTCCGCCGAAACCCTTCTCGACCATCAGCTGTTCCGAATACGTCGCCCATCCCTCGACAAAAGAGCCGCTCGCGAATATCGCGCGCACCATGGTCGGCGCTTTGAAGCGATTCGCGTGAGCGAACTGGAGATAGTGCCCGGGCATCCCTTCGTGTATCGTCAGGTCGCGGAGCATGTAGTCGTTGTACTCGCGGAAGAACGAGTCGACGCGCGTCTGCGGCCAGTCCTTCGGCGTCGGCGAGATCGCGAGAAAGGTCTCCGCATGCGGCTCGAGGGGCCCGGGAGAATTGCAGTAGGCCACGGCGACGCCGCGTTCGAACTCGGGCATGACGATGATCTGGATCGGCTCATCGGGCACACGAACCAGTCGGTTCTTCGAGACGAATTCGGTGCACGCCTCCAGGTACGAATGCGCGCGGTCCACGATGGTCTCGTTCGTGGGATGCGACTCGGCGAGCTTATCCAACACCGCCTTCACCACTTTTTTTCTCCCCTCCGCGGTGTCCTCGACGGATTCGCCCGGGAAATGCGTTCTGAAAAGCGGGAGCGCCGTCTCGTACATCTCCGCCTGCGTGGAGGCGAGGTCGCTCTCGGCTCGCCGCAGGATCTCCTCCATCGTCAGGTCGGAGTCGAGAGTGTACGCGAGCTTCGTCCGGAACCTCTCTTCTCCGAGACGGAATTCCCCGTTCGATTCCGCAAGCAGGTCGTTCTGGAGCCACGACCCGTAGTACTCGAGCGCAGCGGCGGCTTTTTCGCGGGCGTCCTCGAGATCGTCTTCGGCGCCGGGAACCCGTGCGACGAACTCGTCCAGCCCGTGGCGTATGAGGCCGATCGTTCCCTCGTTCTGGAGGATCGCCGTCTCCGTGTACACGCGGGGCGGGTTCTTGACGTTCGCTTTGGCGAACGCGGCGACACGGGGGATCCTTTCGAGGCGCGCCTTCACTTTCGCGAGACGCTCGTCGAGCGGAGCGAAGTCGCGCGCCACGAGGTCGTAGATCGCCCCCCCGATGTTGTAGGAGAGCGGGTTCCACTCGTATTCCTTGAGCGTTTCCATGCGGTACACGGCGCCCTCGAGATGATTCTTCAGGATGAGATAGTCGATCCGGTTGACCCGGCTGAGCCGGGCAGGATCCACGAGGCGAAGCGAGTCGAGGTACGCCTTGTTCATCTCGATGGCCGCTTTCACGCCGGCGAAGCTGTAGTCGTTCACGCGGTCGTCGAAGCGGTGGTCGCCCAGAACCGTCGCCCTTTCCGGGTACATTCTGAGGTACTTCTCGACGTAATCGTTGGCGAGCGAAACGAAAACGCCGTTGGGGTCGTCGGCGGACGATTTCGCGCACCCGCTGAGTGCCACGGCCAGTCCGACGATGAGAACGAGCGCGAGCTGATCACGCATGATGATTCCTTTCTTCCGGGAGAACCGGGCGGAACCGCCGCACGGAACCTCCTCCTGTTGCAGGACGCGCTTACTTCGGCCCCGGAGCGGCACCGCGGCTGCGCGTCACGATGCCGGCGAACGTCTCGAGGAACCCGTATTGGTTTCTCCACGTGGTATACATGATGCCGCACGCTCCCCCGGTTTTCGCGAGGGAGGCGAGCCAATCCTCCGCGGCGCCCGTGTCATCCACGTCGTAGTAGCCGCATCCAATCGTTTCGAATCCAAGACGATCGAAATGGCGAAGGCTCCTCTCCCTCGCGCCGTAGCTCCAGCACGCGATGATGAGATCCTTGGGGATGTGGTTCCACGAATCCATGAAGCTGCCGTTGAAACGGTAGTAGTTGTCCGTGGCATTCTCGTTCGGATCGAGCATGTCCGACCAGATGAAAATGCCCGCGTGCGGGTTGGCCGACCGGACGATCTCTGTCTGCCGCGTAATGCAGTCCCCCAGGATCTCTCCCGCCGAGAGCCCTCGTTTCTCGCAGGTCTCGCACCATCCGCCCACGCGTATCTCGTCCATCGAGAAAAAGTAGTGCTTCGGCGCGATCGTGTCGTGGAGCACGCGCACGACCTTCTCCCAGATCTCGTACACGCGCGGTTCCGACATGCACACGCTGACCTGCCCCGGTTCGCTCTTGAGAGCGAACGCCTGGTAGTAGCTGACGAGGAGCCG
>CAZYCB010000308.1:0-10183 GCA_964645735.1 uncultured bacterium
GTTGAAACACTCGAGACATATATTCTCGGTCTTGAAATAGTACTGCGACGGGTAGTCGTTCCCGCACTTCGCGCAGAGCATACGAGTCTCCTTTGTTCGATTCCTTGGCGACACGTTTTTGTCTATTATACTCCAAGTATACCCCAAGGCGCGAGGCGGCGGGGGGCCGCACGTGCCGCGAGAGGCCGGGAGAGGGAAAATGCCCAAAGGCGCTGTCGATTTTCAAAACGTGTCCTTCACCTACCGGGGGATGACGAGGCCGCTCATCGAGGCGCTCACGTGTCATTTCGCCCCCGGCTGGACGGGGATCGTCGGCGCCAACGGGGCGGGCAAGTCCACGATACTCAAGCTCGCCGCCGGTCTTCTCGTCCCCGACGCCGGAGAGGTCCGCCGCCCGGGCCTCGCCGTCTACTGCGAGCAGCGGACCGACGAGGTTCCCGCGCTCTTCGACGTCCTCGCGCGCGCGGACGACGAGGACGCCGTTCTCGTCAAAGCCGAACTCGGTATAGCCGCCGACTGGCTCGACCGCTGGCGCACTCTCAGCCACGGCGAACGCAAACGCGCGCAAGTGGGTGTCTTGCTGTGGCGGCGCCCCGATGTCCTCGCCGTCGACGAGCCGACGAACCATCTCGACATCGAAGCCCGCGCTCTCCTCGCCAAGGCGCTCGGGAGATTCCGGGGGATCGGACTGCTCGTGAGCCACGACAGGGATCTGCTCGACACGCTCTGCGCTCACACGCTCTTCGTCGATCCGCCGGCCGCCGACATGCGCCGAGGAGGATACACGAAAGCCCACGGCGAAAAGGAACGCGAAGAAGAGGCGCTCCGCCGCAGACACGAGCTCGCCAAAGCCGAGCGAAAGAAGATCGAACGCGAGGCTTCCAAGAGACGAGCTGCCGCTTCGTCCGCGGACGCCCGCCGTTCCAAGCGGGGACTCGCTCCGGGCGATCACGATGCGCGCGAGAAACTCGATCGGGCGCGCGTAACGGGCAAGGACGCCGTGGCGGGAAAGCTCCTCCGGCAGCTTCAGGGACGCCTGAGACACGCGCGACAGAAAGAGGAAGGTCTTCACACGAAGAAGACGTACCAGAAAGGGATCTGGCTCCAGGGAGAGCGGTCGAAACGCGACGTGCTGTTTCTGATTTCCGAAGGGCAAGTCGACCTCGGCGGGGGGCGGACGCTTCGTCACCCCGAGCTCGTCATGCGGCCGGACGATCGGGTCGCCCTCACCGGTCCGAACGGCGCGGGGAAGAGCACTCTGGTGCGGCGGATCGTCGAGTCGCTCGATCTTCCCGCCGGACGGCTGACGTATGTCCCGCAGGAGATCGATCTCGATGCATCGGCGCGGATTCTCGACAGCGCGCGCTCTCTCCCCAGCGACGAGCTGGGGTTCATGATGACCGTTGTCAGCCGCCTCGGGTCACGGCCCCACCGCCTCCTCGAGAGCATCGAGCCGAGCCCCGGAGAAATGCGCAAACTCCTCCTCGCGATGGGGGTCGCCCGCGAGCCGCACTTCATCGTCATGGATGAGCCCACGAATCACATGGATCTCCCTTCGATCCAGTGTCTCGAGGATGCGCTGGACGGATGCCCGTGCGGGCTTCTGCTCGTGAGTCACGACATACGTTTCTTGCGCCGGTTGACGAGAAGGCGGTGGGACATCTCTCGCGAGATCGGGACTCCTGGAGTTTTCAATCTTCGCGAGACACGTTTCTGAAAAACCGAAAGGCCGCGTTAGACGCGGCCTCCTCGGTTCCTGACGGGCATCGCCTTTTTTGCCGTCGCCAGGATTCGGGCTCTTCCGGGTCTTCGGTTTAGTCCCCACCGTTTCCCGTATCGCCCCGTCTGCTGAAGGGCTTACTTTCCGCCGCCCGTTCCTCCCTGCTCACCGCCGCCTCCCTGCTGCCCTCCGGATCCGTCGCCGCTCTGGCCGCCGCCCGTGCCGCCGTCCTGGCCCTTCTGACCGCCCGGACCTCCACCCGTCGCGTCGTCGATGGCGCCGCCGTGTCCGTGTCCGCCCTGTTCGTCCGCGGGGCCCATCCATCCGTGCTGCCACATCTCCTGCATCATGCTGGCGAACTCATGTTGATTGCGTATGCCGCGTTCGAGCGTATCGAGCACCTCGTCGTGCGGCCCGCCGTGCATGTGCGCGGTCATGACCATCCAGCTGAGCTGCCGCATCTCGCGGGCCGTATAACCGTACTGGAGCGCTTCGCCCGCGACTTCAACGGCCCGGCGCCGTTCGATTCCCATTTCCTTGAACTTCGCCGCGGTCTCCGCCGCCGCGGTCAAGTCCTCCGTCGTGCACGAGCCGTCGCGAAGCCGAAGCCGCGCTCTCTCGCACAGCTGATCGCCGTCTTCCTCGTCGAGCCCGCGCCACATGTGCATCGCCATCTCTCGCGTTTGCCGGCGTTCGGCATCCGCGTCTCCCGGCGTGACGCCCTTCTCACGCGCGCGCTCCATAACGCGGTTCGCGGCGCGCACGTCATTTTCCATGCGTGAGCTAGCCTGCTCGAGCGCTTCATGGCTCACGCCTTTGCGGCGCCCCTCCTGAATCTTCTGCATCACCGGTTCGTGGGGCAACCCTTCCCGAACCATGGCGAGAATGCGTTCCTGGTTTCGAAGCTGCTTCTGAAGCGGTTCGGACGCGTCGAAGAGCGCGGCGACGGTCTCGTCGTCGAGACCGAGCTGCTGGCACTCGCCGAGGTGCTTGCGCAGCTGCTCGCGCTCGCCGTCCTGGAGGCCTGCTTCTTTTTCTATGCGGTCCCGGATCCGCTCGCGCAGCGCGTCGCCTTGCGGATCCTGTTCGGTGCTGCGGATCTCTTTTCGCTCGCGATTCTGGGCGGCTGTATCGTCCGTCTGGGCGAGGGCCAGTCCCGCCAGCGTTCCGACGACCGCAAACGCCGCGAGCCCAGCGATCGCCCCCTTCCATACACCCAGCCGGCTCGTGAGCCTGCGAAGTCCTCGTTTGTTGCTCATGTCTCTTTCCTCCGATCTCGAAACTGTCTCCGTGCTGCCAGGCTCCCTCCCATCCATCCGATGAGACGACGGCGGCGCCTTCAGGTTACGGGTTTTACGCATCTGTCGGCAGTATTTCCAGAACGCCATTTCGGCCTCCAAACCCGTCTTCCGTCGTGATTTTAGCCTCGGGCGGTGTCGTCCAACGGCCGTCGATGACGTAGATGTACTCGTAGTTCCCCGGCGCCAGACGAAGGTCGATTTCCCACCATCCGTCCCCCGCAGGGCGCAGCCGGGTATCCTCGGCATTCCAGGCGTTGAAATCGCCGGCGACCGAGACAGATCCGGCGGTCGGCGCATGAAGGCGCAGACGAACGTTTCCCGCAGCGTCCGGCTGCTGGACGGAACCCCCGCTTTCGCGCGTGAGAGCGTCGATATCGACGCGGGGAACGGGGGGCACATGCGCGTTGCCCCACGCATAGTGAATCGCGACGGCGAGGCGATGGGAATTTTCGTCGCTGCCATCGGGCCATGTGTACATCGAGTATCCGTACCGAACCGATGCGGTCCAGGCCCCCGCGACGACATAGCGTAGCCCTGTTCCCACCTGCCAGTACGTGTCGTCGTCTTCGGCGAGGGGGCGGTCCGTAAAGTCCCTCTCTTGATACGCGCCGAAGAGCGTCAGGAAAGCCGATGACACCAGACGCGCGTCGATGTTTGCCGACACCGTCCACGATCGCGAGTCGTAGTAAGGGTCGCGCGCGTCCGTCGTCAAAAAAACCGCGTCTCCCCGCAAGGCGAATCGTTCTGCGGGCGACATGCGAAGCGTTGTCCCGCCGCTCCACGTCGCTTCGGCGTACGTCGTCGATGAGCTTCCCGTGTCGGCTGTCGTGAGATTCGGATATTGCCGGCCGCGCGCGCCGGCAAAGAGTTCTGCATTCCACCGCGGACCGAGGAGAGCGATACCCACATCCCCGCCTCCGCCGAATCGTTCGACCGTTTCGCGTTCCGAGTCGTCGAAATACTCCGCGACGGCGGAGATCCGGCCGCGGAAGTTCTTCCCGAGGTCTTTGTAGAGATCGCCCCAGACAGTCTGGGCGTACAACAAGCGATTGTCGTCGTTGAGGAACCGCTGCACGGTGGCGTACGTCCCGATATCGGCGCGGGACGCGCTCCCGGACCACCGAAGAGTGAGCATCGGTGTGATCTCCGCGAACGGCCCCCCCGGCACAACGATCCGGTTCACACCCGGGTCGACGACCAGGTCCGATTCGTCACCGCCGGTCAAACGAACTTCGGGAACGAGGCGCCACTGCGCCCGGGCAGGCTCGGAGAACGTCAAAACGGCGGCCGCGGCGGCCACCGTCAGAGCGACGGTCAGCATCGCACGCACCGCAACGGTATGTCCGTACCGACCGCCCCTCACGTCACAGCTCCACGTCGAGGACGGCGTTCGCCCGCCCAAAACCGTCGTCCCTCGCGGCGGCCGCAAGCGGATCGGTCACCCACTGCGTTCCGTTTTCCACGAACATGTACTCGTAGCTTCCCGCGGGAAGCACGAGGATCGTGCTCCACACGCCGTCCTGCTTGCGAAGCGGCGTCGATGACGCATCCCAGTTGTTGAAACTCCCCGCGACCGCGACGTTTTCGACCGACTGATCGGCGGGCACGTATACGAGACGCACATAACGAAGACCCGACGCCGCGGCGGTTGTCCCGCTAACGAGCGGGTTGACGGCCTCGATCGACGTGGCCTCTCGCGCTTGCCGTTCCGGTGCGACGGCGGGCTCAGCACTCCGCCCCCGTCCGGTCCAGAGACCTCCGGCGAAAGCGACGACGACCGCGGCCGCGGCCACGGCGGCACCGGCCCACTGCATGCGGAAGACCGGCATGCGGAAGAACGCAGGCCGCACACGTTCATGTCGTACCGGTTGTACGGACGGCTCTGCGGCAACGCTCCTCATCACGCTCTCCGTGAAACCCGCCGGAACTCGCGGAGAGGGCATCGCCTTTGCCGCCGCGAGCACACGCTCGTACGCCCGCAGTTCTTTGCTGAGCTCGGGATCGGCCTCGACGGTTTCGAGAAACTCCCGTGCTTCTCGGTCATCGAGGTCCCCGTCGAAAAAACGCGCGAGCAAGGCATCCATGATTCTCCACCTTCTTTTCGCCGCTCTTGGAACGGCGTCTATTCCGCTGCGTCTTCCGCCGCCAATCTCGTGGCGTCGGGAAAGAGCGTTTCCTTGAGTAGTTTCCGGGCCCGGTGGGCCCGCACTTTGAGCGAGCCGACTGAGTCCCCGGTTATCTCGGCAATCGTCTCGTACGGAATCTCATGCATATGATGCAGCACAAAAACTTCCCGGTAGTCCGGGGGCAGATCCTGGAGCGCGGATTCGATCCGTTTGAACGCATCGCGTTCGCTCATCTCGGAGAGCGGATCGTACCCGGCTCGGGTTTCCGTGAAGGCGAGCGAATCGCCATCCCGTTCGAGGAGCTCGTCCAACGACACCGTCTTGTTCCGTTGACGCTGGCGCACGCGGTCCCTGGCCAGGTGGATCGCGATCTGGACGACCCACGTGCCGAAAAGCGCCTCTCCCCTGAATCGGCCGAGGCCCCGGTACGCCCGGACAAACGTCTCGTGGGCCAATTCTTCTGCCGCCTCGCGGTCGCCGGTCAGATGGACGAGCGTCGCATAGACCCGTTCCTTGTGGCGGTCCACGAGCTCGGCGAACGCTTCGGTATCCCCCGAGTTCACGGCGCGAACTATGGTTTCGTCGCTATCCTTCAATTCCAGAGACCCCCTGGATAACCGGACCCATTCGTTTGGACGCCGCCAAGGGCAGAAGGTTACAGCCCGCGAAAAGGGCCGGCGCGAAGCGACACGCCGCTCGCCAACACGACGGGGACGGCGAATACCGCTAGCCCGCACAGGAGGAGGGCGAGAAGAAACCCCACCCGTTTTTGAACGCCGGTTTCCGTCATTAGAAAGGGATGGGAGGGGAAGCCGCTTTCCCGCACGTCTCCACTCTCAACGCGCTTTACTCCCGTGGTAGAACGCAGCAGCAGGGATGCCGGTTTCATCTTTGAGGTGAGACGCTACATCCTCGAGCCAGTCGGGGTCAACTTTGGAAACGCGCACATCCGCCACCGGCCGGTCCGTCGAATAGAGATGAACTTCTCTCGGGCGGATGTCCCGAACGACTTCCATGTAGGCGAGAAGCTCGTCGGGGTGCGTGTTCGATGGCGTGCCGTCGATGAGAACCGTTTGAATGTAGACGTTGCCGAGGGCCTTGAGATTGGACACGATGTTGTCGAACTTCACGCTTCTGGCCGGCCGGTTGATTCGCGCAAACATCCTCTCCGTACCGGCATCGAGCTTGAACACCGGAAGATCGAGCTTCGACACGCCTCTTTTCACATCTTCGCGTGCGAGCCCGGTGGAATTCGACAACAGCGCCACCTTCGCTCCCGGGCGGTACCGGTCACGCAAACGAACGACCGCTTCCGCAATCTCGGGGAAATCCGGATGGAGCGTCGGCTCGCCGTTTCCCGAGAACGTGATGGCGTCGATCTCCACCGTGGATTGGAGAGCCTTTTCTACCGCCCGGACAACGTCGTCGTACATGGGAAGATCTGCCTCGTACGGCGTCCCATCCATAGCGAGCCTCTCCGTCTGACCGTAGTGGCAGTAGACGCAGTTGAACGAGCAGAGCTTGTAGCCCGAGGGGCACAAATTGATCCCCAACGACCGGCCGTACCGTCTCGAGTTCACTGGACCATAGAGTATTCCCGTCTGGAGCGGGAGAAGCATCGTATTCTCCTTCAAGTCAATGAATTAGGGGAATAACATCAGGGTGCGCGGTTCGCGCCCTGCCGCCCGAAAGTGGCTCATTCAGCCCTTGCCTATGATAAGCTTAGTCATGGAACCCTTTTCTGTCGAGCCCGTAAAGGAGGAAGGTTTTGTGAAAACGAGAACGATGCAGAAGAAATCGAGGGCTGTGCTCTTGTTTTCGGTCGCGCGGGCCGCTTTGTCGCTCGTTTTGTGGTTTGTCTTAGGATGGGCGGTGCCCCGTGTCTGTCTCGCCGCTCCCCAGACCGAGGCGAGAGAGCGCCTCTCCCTTTCTGCCGAGACCTCCGGGTATCTCGACGTCGAGGGCGGCCGCTTGTTCTACGAGATTTTCGGAGACGGTTTCCCGATCGTCCTCATACACGACGGACTCGCCCACCGCGAAGTGTGGGACGATCTCGTCTCGGCCATCGGCACAGACTATCGCGTCATTCGCTATGACCGGCGCGGCTATGGCCGCTCCGATCTGCCCAAGGCTCCCTACTCGAACCTGGACGATCTTCATGCGCTCGTCGAGCATGCGAAGATCGAGCGCGCGGTGTTCGTCGGTTCGTCCGCAGGCGGTGGCCTCGCGATCGATTACGCGCTCGCTCATCCGGACCGCGTCGAGGCGCTCGTTCTCGTCGGTCCGGGGGTGAGCGGTCTCGGGCTTAGCTTTCACTTGATGCGGCGCGGCTACGAGAACTTCTCCACCGACGAGAAGGAAAGCGTCGACAACTGGATCAACGATCCGTACGCGATCGCCCCGGGAAACGACGACGCCCGCGCGCGTCTCGCCGAGCTCCTTCGCGCAAACCCGCAGAATCTCGGCCGCGAGAAGACCCGCCTTGAAAAGTCTCCGGACGAAGCCGCGCTCATCCGCCTGGGTGAGATCCAGGTGCCGGCGCTCATCGTGACGGCCGAGCATGACGTCCCCGACGTCCACGCTCACGCGGGCGCGATCGAAGCGGGTATTGCGGGGGCGCGGCGGATCGTCCTCGATGACGCGGCACACCTCGTCTATCTCGAACAACCGCTGGCGTTCAACGCTGCGCTTCGCGAGTTCTTCGACGAGATCACGCTGCCCACGGGAATGAAGTCGCTCGCGGCACGCGCCAAGAAACCGTGGTCCACGTTCGAGCGGGGATTCGCTCTCGCCGGATGCGGAGAGATCTACTACGAAGCGATGGGAGAAGGCGAGCCCCTCGTCCTCATCCACGGCGGCTCGCTCGACCACCGGATGTGGGATGACCAGTTCGAGTTTCTGGCGCGCCGCTACCGTGTGATCCGTTACGACGTCCGGGGACACGGTCTGTCACGGAGTCCCTATGGGCCGCACAGGGACTACGACGACCTCGCCGTCCTTCTCGATCATCTCGGTATCGAGCGCGCGCATCTGATGGGGCTTTCTCTCGGGGGACGGATCGCCATCGACTTCGCGATCGAGTACCCCGACCGCGTCATGAAACTCGTTCCCGTCGCGCCGGGATTGAGCGGGTACGAGTTCGACGCGGAACCCGAAAAGAAGTGCACGCAGGAAATCCGCGCGGCGTTTATGGCCGCCGATTTCGACAAGGCCGCCGAGGCGTTTCTCACTGGGTGGACCGTCGGCCCGAAGAGGCGCGTCGAAGACGTCGATCCGCGTCTTCTCTCGCGCGTGCGCGCGCTGATCCGGGAGAACATCAAACCGGGAAAGGACTCGGGGTATCCCACCGAAGCGGACCCGCCGGCCGTGGGACGGCTTTCAGAAATCAAGGCGCCCACGCTCGTTGTCATCGGAGATCTCGACATGCCGGGGATCATCGACATTGCCAACCGGATCGAAAAAGAAGTCGCGGGCGCGAAGAAAGCCGTCATCAAAGGCGCGGCTCACAGCGTGAACATGGAGAAGCCGGAGAAGTTCAATCGCGTGGTGGTGGAGTTCTTGGGGAGGTGAACGGGAGGGCGCTTCGTTGAGGCATTTCCGGGGGTCACCGTGATGGAACGCTCGCTCTCGCGGATCCCGAAGACTCACCGGCTTTCAATGCAGCGATCGGCACAGGATCATACCTCAAACACGGGGAGTCGGACCGCTCTGGCCCCCCCCGCGGGCCCCAACGTTCGTTGTTTACCGGATCCTTGCGGATGCCGTACCATCGTTCCATGGGAAAAACCTACGGAGCCATCTGCGACACGTGCGGGCACCGTTTCGAGGCGCGTGAGGGCGGCGGGTTCTTCTTTCATGTGCTGCACTGCGACACCTGCGGTGAGGAGAAGATCATCCCGTTCGACGAGCTGGGCGAGACGCGCCTGCGCTACATCAAAGGCCACCCGGATCCGCACTCCAAGAGCACACGCTCGCTCGACAAATTCGTCCAGAAGAACTATCCGGACGCGCCGCTCTCCGAGGACGAGTACTTCGCGATCGTGGAAGAGGTCGCAGGCGATCACGCATGCGGGGGGCACTTCACGTTGGAGGCGCCCGCGCGATGCCCGAGGTGCGGATCGACGAACCTTCGCGCCGATCCCGACGCACCCGCTGTGCCGTACGACTGAAGGATGAGCCTTCGGGTATGAAGCCGCACAAACTCGTACTTCTTGCCGGGGCCGTCATTGCTCTCATTATCGTCGTCAATGTCGCGCGCACGTACTTCTCGTTGGTCTTCGACTCCCACAGCGGAAGCGATGAAGAACAACTGACGACGGCGGTTCAGTCCGGTGACCGCGAATGGGCCGGGCGGATCCTCGCCAAGAACCCTCAGCTCCTCAAAACGAAAGACCGTTACGGGTGCTCGCTGCTCTTTCTCGCCGTGTCGGCCACGCGCAACAAGACCGAAACGGCGGCCTGGCTCATCGAACGCGGTGCGGATGTCAACGAACCGGAGATGAACGGATTCACTCCGCTCTATTGGGCCGCGTTCGACGGGAACGCGGCCCTCGTCGATCTTCTGCTCGATGCCGGTGCCGCGATCGATCCTCGTTCGAATGACGGAAAGACTCCTCTATATGTAGCGGCCGAAAAGGGGTTCTCGGACATCGTCACGGCGCTCGCCCACGGCGGCGCCAACGTGAACGTCGCCTCGAAAGAAGGATGGACGCCGCTCCATCTCGCCGCGCGGAACGGAGAAAAACAACTCGTGGATTCGCTTCTCGCGTGGGGAGCCAATCCGCGCGCGCAGGACGTCTCGTTCCAGACGCCCCTTCAGGACGCGGCGTCCCGCGGCCACATGGACATCGTCGCTCTTCTCACGGCCCGCGACCCCGAAATGGGGGACCCGAAGCGATCCGGTTGGACGAAGCTCCACGACGCAGCGGCGAAGGGCGATGATGGCGAAATCGAAAAGCTCCTCGACGAGGGAATGCGCGTCGATCCTCTCGATCCGTTGCAGCGAACTCCTTTGCACTATGCCGCCGAGGAAGGGC
>CAZYCB010000309.1:0-1506 GCA_964645735.1 uncultured bacterium
CCGCTGGACGACTGGCCCCCCGGATAACCCCGTCTTCTCGTGGATATTGCAGTAGCCTACACTGCGTCCAGCAGACCGAGCCATTGACGGCCTTCGCGTAGCGGGCACCGTGGGCGAGAACATCGTTGGCCTGGCACAGACCGGGGCAACTGTGGCGTGAAGACGACGAACATATAGCATTCCGTTGTAAAGGAACATCAGCGTCTCCTCTCTCGTGCTCCCCCCATAAGCTCCGCAAGAGAGAGGCGATTCCGCTTGACGGCGGCGTTGTGCCTTTCCATGCCTTCCAGCGCAACTCCCTGCATCGAGGCCCCGACCGCACAGCCGACCAGGCAGTCGAGCCAATGGTTGTCAGGAGTGCCGGGCCGGACCTTCCACTCGTCCACGGTTCGACCGCGGCCCTCAGTCTTCACTCGGTACTCGGCTGTGATATGTTCGGAGAACAGCCGATGTATTTCGGGTCGGTCGCCGAACAGCGACAGACAACCTCGATCACCCATGGGAACCAGCAAGCGGGCGCAGAGGAAGGATTTCCAGTAGTTGGTGTCGTAGACCACGTGGCGGACCGGCCGCCTTCCTTGGAGGCTCGGGATCCGCCAGTTCAAGCCCAATCGTTCGCCAGGAACACAGCGGTACTCCGAGAAGGGTTTGCTCGAGGCCCCGATGAACCGGCCGTGGCTGGGCATGACGACGGTGGCGTGTGAGCTTTGCCGGCAGAACTGGTAGACAACGTCGGTCGATTGCCCCCAGTTCGCGTCGATGAGGCATCGCTCGATCCGCATGGGCGCCCCGTCGTCGCGCTGCCATTCTCGGGTAAGGTAGTCCCCGGTGAGAACATCCAAGCCAGAGTAGACCGCAGCCTCAAGTCCTGTGCCCGGTGTAACCAGCGAGAGGATCCGTCGGGCATCCCGGAGGGTGAAGTAGGTACGCTTCTGGTCAGGATAAGCTCCGTAGTCGATCACGTAACCGGTGAAATCCTCCTCCCAGGCGGCGACAACATAGAATAGCAGATTGGCCTGCACGTCAATGAACATCGTCAGGTGGGTGCAGCCGGCGGACACATCGCCGCGTTTTCGGCTGTTAATCTTCTCCGCCACCTGTTGGGCCGTGACCAAGTCGCTGTCGCCTACTTCCTCCAGCAGTGGTTCGTTCTGGTACTCGGCGAAGAAGGCCGCCTCGTCCCGGAACTTCAGATTCATGGCGTGCTGGATGGCCGACAGCTCGTCCTCATTGTGCCGCTCAGGCCAGGGCGACTGCCGCTCCTTCGTCCATCGCCTCGCGATTTTGGCGGTAGAATTCGGTCGCCTCTCGACCGTCGCCGTCGTTGCGGAAACTCTCGGCGCGGAGTTCGGCATACCGAGTCCAGAGAGTTTCGTTGCTGGGAAACGCGTAGACCATCTTGGTCCGCTCCCCCTGCCACACAGGATGCTTTTTGCGGTCCAGAGTGTTGTCGGCCATATCGCCCGGGTGAATGACCGTACAGGGCATCACGCCGGCAATCTTCTT
>CAZYCB010000310.1:0-8492 GCA_964645735.1 uncultured bacterium
CGGCATCGTTCGCGACAATCGTTTACGAGAGGATCGTCGACGTCTTCTCGTTGCTCGTGCTCCTGTGGATCACGCTCGCGAAGGTCTCCGGACCCGCATGGCTCCGGAAGAGCGCCCTCTGGCTCCTCGCTCTCAACGTGCTCCTCATGGCGGCCATGTTGGTCATCGAGCGGTACAAGGATACCGTGAGCGGTTGGGTGATCAGGGCCTCGCGGCGGCTGCGCCCGGAACATCAGGCGACGGTTCAGCGCGCCACGGAGGGGTATCTCGAGGGGCTGGCGGGAATGACGCACGTGCGCACCCTCGTTCCGATCGCGCTGGCATCGGTGGCTGTGTGGGGGTTCCCTGGAGTGGCCGTGTACTTTTGTCTGGGCGCTCTCGGCATGAAGCTCTCCCTCACGGCAATCGTCGCAGTCATCGTTCTTGTCTCTATGGGGTCGATGATCCCGTCGGCGCCCGCGTTCATCGGAACGACGCAGTACGCATGCATCATCGCTCTCGGTCTGTTTGGTGTGGGAAAGAGCGAAGCCTTCGCTTTTTCGATCCTCTATCACGCCACCCAGTTCTTCCCCGTGATCGCCGTCGGATTCTATTTCCTCTGGAAGGCGCAGATTCGTTTCGCCGACATCTCGAAGCGGTGAGCCCCGGGCCAGCACGTCTTCAGCCTGAAAAAGCGACGACCGCTCTTGCGACCTCCTCGATCATCTCTTGCGTGAGCTCTGGGTAAATCGGGAGCGCCAACACCTCGCGGGCTGCCTGCTCGCTCGCGGGGAAATCGCCCGCGCCGTATCCCAAACCCGTGTAGCACGCCTGCAGGTGCAGTGGCACCGGGTAGTACACCTCGTTGCCAATCGATCGCTCGCTGAGAAACGCGCGAAGATCGTCCCGTCTTTCCGACCGGATGACAAACTGGTTGTAAATATGGCGACGCCGTGGAAGCTCCTTGGGAACGCCGACGCTCTTCCCACCCCCCGCCTCACCACGACCGGCGGCCACGCCGGCCTCGCGAAAAAGCCGCCGGTAGATTTCGGCGTTCCGCTGCCGTCCACTCGTCCATTCGTCGAGATGTTCGAGTTTGACCAGAAGCACCGCGGCCTGTATCGCGTCGAGACGGAAGTTCCCGCCGACGATGCTGTGGCAGTACTTCGGCATCGCACCGTGATTCCTCAGGATCCGGAGTTTGTCGGCGCGCTCCGCGTCGTTTATCGTCACCATCCCGCCGTCACCTGCGCCCCCGAGGTTTTTGGAGGGGAAAAAGCTGAAACACCCGTAGTGACCCATCGACCCAGCTCGCCGCCCCTTGTATTCCGCCCCGATCGCCTGCGCTCCGTCTTCGATCACGACGAGGCTGCGACTTCTGGCGATGTCCATGATGGGGTCCATCTCGGCCGCTTGCCCGAACAGATGCACGGGGATGATGGCTCGCGTGCGCGGCGTTACGGCGGCGTCGATCTTCGATGGATCCACGTTGAAGGACGCCGGCTCTATATCGACGAAGACGGGACGCGCCCCGACCCGCGTAATGCACCCCGCCGTGGCGAAGAAAGAAAACGGCGTAGTGATCACTTCGTCGCCGGGACCGATCCCTTCGGCCATGAGCGATATGAGAATGGCATCGGTCCCTGACGATACACCCACGGCATGCCGGCAGCCGCAGTACACCGCGATGGCGCTCTCCAGCTCTTCGACCTTCTTCCCAAGAATGAACTGCTGGGACTCCAGCACTCCATCGATCGCCGCCGCAACCCGCTCACGGATCCCGGCGTACTGGACCTTGAGGTCCAACAAAGGCACTCCCATCGCGTTGTGTCCTTCCGTGTGGGTGATCTACCGCCATCGGGAGTTCGCGGCCCTCTTCTTCTGACGTCGGGAGAGTCTAGTGCCCGCTCGGACGGCGCGTCAACGATCGAACCCCGGATCGACGGTCCCGTCGCTTGTCATTACTCTTCTTCTGGCACGAAATCTGTAGAGGAGGCTAGTGATCAGGCAGTTCAGGACAGCGCAGGAATTCCATCATACCTTGATCGCGCGAAAACCAACAGCCAAGTCCGTTGCGTCAATTGACGTTACGTCCGCTGTCCGCACGCTGCTGCTGGCCTAACGCGGGATTCGAATCGCCATAGGGGCTCTCCGCGGCCGCGGCGCACCACCCACTCGATCCGGGAGATCCCCCAGTCATCCCTCCTGCGGATGGCAGGGATGCGCGGCAGATGCCTTTTTTCCCCGCCGGCCGAACGCACCTGGATGCGAGGAGAAGTTTGTCATGGATCAATTCGTTCGTATCGTCGTGGGGGTCGCCCTTTTCGGAGGGACGGGCATCGTCGTATTGATGGCGCTCCCGAAGATCGTGGTGTGGTGTCTCGAAATCGTCGACGCCGTTCAGGTGTCGAGATCTCGCAGGAGGACCCTTCTCGCGCCTCACGGAGACGCTCCCGGTTGTGCTGTCCGATCGCAGGAACAGCATCAGTGAGTCGGAGGACTCCCGACCCGCTGGTCCGTTCCGGGAATCCGAGACCAGTCCGTCAGAACTCCCGCCATGTACTTCGCAAAGTCATTCGATCCGGTCTGACCCCAATGGGCGTCGTACGGAAGCCACAGGGCCCGGATCTCCTCCGCGCTTCGCCCTCTGAACGCTTGCGTCCCATCCACGACGCGCCCGCCAAGGAGGTCCGCGAAGAGCCGTGCGTCCACCGCCGCACCCGCTCTGCCTTCCAGAAGTTCTTCCCTGCTCGGAACGTGTATCACCATGACGGGCGCGTTCATCGATTCGACGGCGCGTGCCATGTCTTCGATCATCCACTCCTGGCCCGGATCCAAGGAATCGAACGCCTTCGGGGACGGCAACGTCTCGGGCACGGAACGTGATTTACCTCTCACGGCCCGCCAGACCATCCAGGCGAAGTAGGGACGTACCGTTTTTTTCGATGAAGGGCGCCAATCGCCGCGCAAACCGCGATCGAATTCCTCCGTCGATACGATGTACGCGTTCGACGTCTGCGGTCGGAGGTACTTGCGCGCGGATTCCAGTGTGGCCGGAATAGCCTCCGGGTCCCACGCGGGTACGCGCCCGAACATCGGGCGGTCCTGGCCCTGGTGGTCGGCGACGGAGAACCGCCTCCAGAGATCTCCGGGGATCACGGCAAAGATCACGCCGTCGATCTGATACCCGTCGCGTTCGACGAGCCGCGTCAGCACGCTCCACCAGTTGGCAAGACCGCCCCCGTCGGTGGAGAAATTCAGCAGCTCGAGCGGCGTCGAGCTGCTCCGCGTCAGATCCTCGACAGTGTCCGGCCAGTTCTCCGCGAGGAACTGCGCTGCAGTGTACGAATCGCCGAACACGGCAAACCGCTTGCACCGGTTGGGAGCCCGTTCCGGGTAAAAGTCATCCCTGTCCGGGAATCCTTGATTGTTACCCTTCAGCGCGCCCACATACTCGACGTTCCCCCGCGTGATGCGTGTGATCCGGGACGGTACCTCGGTCAACCGGTACCCACGGATCCCGTCGAAATGCACGGTTCGCCCCGAGTCTTCGAAAAGCCAGATCGAGGCCGGGCGTTCGATGACGTCGGCCATGTACAGAACGCTGACCACCGTCTCGAAGACCAGGTACGTGCACAGGCAGATGATCGCGGTAACCCAGAAAGACTTTCGCATCATTTCACTCCTCGCCGCCTACGGGTCTGGTCGCGCCCGGGGGTCGTTCCGGAAACCACGTATGAGAGGATGTTCGATATTCAAATGCCGTCCGTGCGTGGAGCGTGACCGGCGCCGCCGACCGCGCTAGTCGCTCTTCTCGAGCTCTGCCTTGATGTGGGTAAGGCTCTCCTTGAATCCCCTCTTCCGGTACAGAGGCATCAGCAGCCAGCACGCCAGCCCCACCAACCCGCCGAACACATTGAACACGCCGAACGATAACAGCGAGAAACTGATCGCCTGGTCTCTGGGAATCTGATACATCTGGCCCAGCAGGAAAATCGCCGACGCTTCCCGCGTGCCAAAACCGCTGACACTGACCGGCAGGAGCATGGCCAGGTTGATCGCTGCGGTGATCACGCACATCGCGAAATACGATATTCCTTCGATCCCGACCGACCGCGCGATTACCGACGACTGATAAAACCCGATGGCGTACGCCGCGATCGTCAACAGCGCGCTCATGCCTCCCACTGGCGTGTAGAAGGCCCGGAGCGTTTCGTCCAACCACGCCATCAACCGCTGGAAATGCATTCCGAAAATTCGGATCCGCCCGATCGCCCGTATCGGTGGGCGGCTCCAGAGGGGTGCGGTCAAAACGACGGCGCCCGTGAGCGCGAAGCCGATGATCTTCGCATGGGTCATCCCCTCGAGGTTGTGGAGTCCCAAAACGACCCACCCTACCGAACCCACCGTGAGCAGGCAGAGCATGTCGAACAGACGATCGATTAACGTCGAACGGAGAGCCTGGGACGCGGACGCCTTCCCCCCCCTCATCAGGTAGTGGACCTTTGCGAACTCACCCATCCGGCCGGGAGTGATCACGCCGATGAAGTACGACGCAAGATACACGAGGTAGGCGTAGCGGTAGGACATCGCACCTGCGACCTCGCGCGTCAGCAGGCGAAAGCGTTCGACCTTGAGCGCCATCACGATCGGGAACAGCGCGCAGCTCCACACCACTGCCCCCCAGTGGATCTGCGCCCACGTTTTTCGTATGCCGGGCCAGTAGTACGCCACCAGAACGGCGAACAGAACGAGCCCGATGCCGTGGACAAGGATGCTCACCACCTTGCGCCAACGTCGCGTCGGACCGCCTGGCACCCGCTCCTTCGATTCGGACGCATTTCCGGGTCGGTCAGGACACATCTTTCTCGTACATCTCCCGCCGCAGAGAGGATATCTGATCGGCAAGCAGCCCGAACATCGCTGTGATCAGCCCCGTGCTGACGAGCAGCAACGCCAAGACTGGAAAACCGTGGTGAAGCCGGAACGCTTTTACGAAACCGTAGACCAGTCCGAAAAGAACCATCGTGATGGCGGGCGGCAGAAAAAAGCGGTTCGGATTGAAAAGGACGATGAGCCGCATGATCAAGTAGATCGTATTCAAACCATCGCGAAACTGCTTGACTGTGCTTTTACCCACGCGTTCGCGCGTGGTGATGGGAACGAACTCCACGTCGTAGCCGCGCTGCATCACACAGACCGTGGTCGTCGTCGACGCGGAAAACCCATCGGGGAGCAGGTGCAGATACCGCATGGCGATGCTCCGCCGCAGGATGCGCAACCCGCTGTTCAAATCGGGGATCTTTCTTCCCACGAGCGCGTCGGCCGTCCTGGCGAGGACCCATTTGCCGGGGCGGCGCACGAAAACCTGATGCGAGGCTTTGTCACGCGCTCCGATCACGACATCGTGCTTGGGGGCCGCCTCGTACAGACGCAGCAGGTCGTCCGGCCGGTGCTGTCCGTCGGCGTCGTACATCGCCACGTACGTCGTCTGCGCCGCCCGTATACCCGTCTTGATGCTCGCCCCGTAGCCCCGATTCCGCTGGTGGCGGATCACAGTGGCTCCGGCCGCCTCTGCGACGCGGGCCGTCTCGTCGTCGCTGCCGTCGTCGACGACCAAAACCAACGCTCCCTCGACTTTTTGCACCAGCTCTTTCACGACGACGCCGATGGCCTCCGCCTCGTTGTAAGCTGGAATGACTACCGTCAAATCGCTTGTCATCACTGCGTCCTTTCGAACCGGCCTATCCGCGCGCGCCGGCTCATCGGATTGACCCATCTCAGGGCGCAACACCGGCGGGCCAGGTGGCGCCTTCGGGGATCTCGTACAGCGCCACTAGATACTTGCCGTCGAACGCAAGGCGTTTGACCAGGCGCCAGCCCGGCGGAATATGCGCCAGGACACCGGGAATTTCACCCAGCCCCACGGACCATGCTTCCCTCTCTCCCTGGCTCACTTGGAACAGACGTTCGTCATGGAGGAGCAAGCCCGGTGCCATCGCCGCTCCCGGTCGAAGCGTTTGGACGTATCGGTTCATCGACGTCGAATCCGCCGACTCCAGATGGACGGCGTGGTAAGGATCGTACCCCGACGGCAAGTACTCCTCCTCGAAACGCATGAAGTAGCCCACCGCGGTATTCCAAAACCAGTGGGTCACGTATATCGGCTTCCCCTCGTAGCTGCGGACGTCGTCACGCAGCGTCCGTAAATTCGCACGCTGCTCCGCCAACCTTTCTCTCTGGGTTTGAAGCGTCCACACGGACACGATCGCGACGAGGACGAACGCGGCGACCACCGCCGCAGTCGAAAGCGCGCGGTTCTCTTTCGAGCCCCGCCGACCGACGATATGCCGAATACGTGCCACTCCGTATCCCGCGAGAATCACGAAAGGAACGGAGACGACGGAGAAGTACCGCACCTCTTTGGAGAGCTGGCGATATTCGGTTAGACTCACCGAACCGAATTCAAGAAGGGCCCATGTCAGAGCGATCCACAGCGAGACAAAAAGGGCCTCCCGGTGTCTTGCGAGGAGACCGGCGACGCACCCGATCCCCGCAAGGTAGAAGACACCCCCGTTGCCGGACAAGGGCCGCAAAATAAGCTTTGTGTAAAACAACGGTTGATGGGGCGCCACTGCCTTCACCTGCGCCATCACCGTTTTGCTCAACTCGATCTTGAATAGAGGATCCCCCGTTTCGACCCAGAAATAGACGACACTCAACCCCGCCACCGCAGCAAAACCCGCGATCGCGGGCCAGTAGCTCCACAGCGAATACCGCCGCCACGAGATGACAGCAGCGAGGAAAAAACAGACGAGGACAACGCCCAGTTCCCCCGCGGCCTGGATGGCGGCATACGCCATCCCCGACGACGCCAGCCACATCCACCGCCGTTTCTCCGTTTGCTCCGAAATCACGAAGCACAGCGCACAAAACGCGATGAGCAGGTTCATCACGACTCCGGGAAGAAGCTGCGTGCCCTCCCGGACTAGGAGGGGGAAAAACACCGCGCACAGAACCGAGTACGCCGCCGCCTCACGCCCGAAGAGACGACGCGCCGTGAGGTAAACGAGGACGACGACCGCGAGCGAGGCAAGAAAGGGCCAAAGAAGGGCCGTAGCCTCCGACACGCCCAAGCCGGCGAACGACCACGCCACGGGCACGAACATGAGCGGCCGCGTGTCGTGCAAAAAGAGCGCGTTCTTCAAATCGAAGCGACCCGTCCACCACAGGGCCGCGTCCCGCAGGTAATTCATCTCATCGGGGGAGAAGATCCTGCCCGAAAAAACAAGCCGGACTGCCGCGGCCAATACCACGCCCGCCACGATCAATGCCAGATCGCGGCGATCGAACTTTCCGCGCCGGTCGCTTGTCACTGCGACTGTGCCGGTAACGGTCACACTATGCTCGTTCATCCGGGATTTCTCTCTGTGGCACCGACGACGTGCCGACCGTCGTCCGCTAGGTCTCGGCGCCGCCAGCTGGCCGAAGCCGTTTCAGGACGCGGGCCGGAACGCCCCCCACAACCGTGTACGGTTCTACGTCCGCATTCACAACCGCCCCCGCCGCGACCACCGCATGGTGGCCTATGGTGACTCCGCCAAGAATCGCCACATGCGCCCCGATCCACGCGTTGTCCCCCACGCGGATCGGCCGCCCGTAGTAGGCTTGATCCAGCGTCGACAGATCGAGGTTTTCGAAGTCGTGGTTGCCGCAGACCAGCACGGCTTGCGATGCGATCAGGACATTGTCGCCCAGAAAGATGCCCCCCTGCCCCGCACTGAGAACGCTATCGACGCCGATCCAACAGTTGGCTCCGGTCACGATGCCTTCCCCCGGACGCGCATTGGAAACATACGAGCACAGGTAGGCACCCCGCATGATCCGTGTCCCCGCGCCGAGATCGATGTGCGCGATCGACGCATGCAGACGCGAGTAGCGATCCACGTACACGCTGCGGCCCAGGCGGATGCTATCCATATGGAAAAGCTCGACACCGGATTCCAGATACGCGCTTTGAGAACCGCTTGCCAGCAACAACCTGTAGGCCACGGATCTCACCACGAGACCCAGCGGCCCGGGTATCCATGACACCAGCGTCTGCACTCCCTGCTCGAGTACGTATCGCCACACATTGCGGGCTCGTGTCTGGAGGTAGAGCATCGCTGTGGCTGGAGAGGCCTCGGCCATGTAGTTCCGCAGGCTGTCCTTTTGGAGTTCAGGATCCATTGTCTTTGATGTTTCTGACATACCGCGCTGGCACACCCATCACCAGCGCATACGGTTCGACATCCTTCGTCACCACCGACCCCGCTCCGACCATCGCACCTTCGCCCAGTCGGATACCCGGCAGGATCACTGCCCCCGCGCCGACGCTCACCCAGTCGCCGATCTGGGGACCGACGATCTTGCCCTCCTCGTACTGACGTTTCACCATGACATTGTCGTTCGTGGTCGAAACCAAAACACTGATGAACACGTCGTCGCCTATCACGCAGTTACCGGTAATATGG
>CAZYCB010000311.1:0-8564 GCA_964645735.1 uncultured bacterium
ACGGTTTAGGAAACCGCTGCTCTATCCAATCTGAGCTACGGGGGCACGCTGGTTTTTTGAGGTTACCTCTACGATAGCGGCTTCAGTCGTAGGTTAAAAGCGAAAAGATCGGAGTGCCGTCGAGCTTCCGCCTCCCGTTGAGGGGTTTGAGTTCAATAACGAAACACGCCTCGATCACTACCCCGCCCAACTTCTTCACCAGCGATACCGCCGCCGCGGCCGTCCCGCCCGTAGCCAGAAGATCGTCGAGAACGAGAACCCGATCCCCGGGGCTGATCGCATCGCGATGGACCTCGAGCGCCGTCTCTCCATACTCGAGCGAGTACGACTCGCTGATAGTCTCCGACGGCAGCTTCCCGGGCTTTCTGAGGGGTATAAAACCGGCTCCCAGCTCGTACGCCACCGGCGAGGCAAAAACGAACCCCCGCGATTCGATCGCCACCACTTTGTCGATCTTTCTCCCGTGATAACGGTCGCGAAGCGTGTCCACCGCATCCCGGAACGCTTCCGGGTCCGAAAGCAGCGGTGTGATGTCCCTGAAAAGAATCCCCGGCTTGGGAAAATCCGGTATGTTTCTTATGTACTTCTTGAGATGTTCCGCATCCATGGTCTACGCCTTGCCGCTCGACAGCATGATCTTGAGCTTCTGCAGCGCCCGTTTCTCGATCTGGCGGATTCGTTCGCGTGACACCCCGATCACTCGGCCGGTTTCCGCGAGCGTTCGCGGCCTGCCGTCGTCGAGCCCGTACCGGATCTTCAGGATCTGCTGTTCGCGCGGGCTCAGGTACTTCGTGACGTAGGCGGCAAGCTCCTCGCTTTCGAGCTGAACGGTGATGAGGTCCTCAGCGCTCGTCGACGTCTCTTGAGTCCTCTCCGAGGAGAGTTTGTGCAGCGCGTCTGCCGTGATCTCCAACTCCTCGGATCGGAGGCCCCGAATGAGGTCCTTGACGAGGCGCACCTTCCTCAAGCTGATGCCGAGAGCTTCGCTGGCATCGTGTTCATCGAATTCTCCTGCCGCCATGTTGTCCTCAAGACGGAGGTATCTCGTGATGAGTTGGTAGATGTGGATGGGGATTCGGATGGACTTCGACTGGTTCGCGATCGCGCGTGTGATCGACTGCTTGATCCACCACGACGCGTACGTGCTGAAACGAAAGCCCCTCTGGTAATCGAATTTGCCCGCGGCGCGGATCACACCCAGATTCCCCTCCTCGACGAGATCGAGAAACGTCAATCCCTGCCCGAGATACCGTTTCGCGATGGTCACAACGAGGCGAAGGTTCGCGTTTATGAGATGCCGTCGAGCGCTCTCGTCGCCCTCCGACACCCGCTTGGCCACGTCGTGCTCCTCCTCGGGTGTGAGGAGAGGGTAACGGTTGATCTCCATCAGGTAGCGGGTCTGGATATCGTAATCACCCGTGATGTGATCCCCGTCCCGAGGCGAGTCATCTTCTCTTTTTTTCACCATACTGGTTCCGAAACGGGGCGTGCGGCATGTTCGGGGCGTGTGGTGAAACGGGCTTCCGCGTGTTCGTGAGTGGTTGGAGATGCTCGTCTGGGAGAAAAAAATGGTCGGGGCGAGTGGATTTGAACCACCGACTTCCTGGTCCCGAACCAGGCGCGCTAACCGGACTGCGCTACGCCCCGAACCGAAAAAACCATTCTGTCAGCACCTTTGTATGGATCCGCCTCTGTTCTCCCTTTCTCTTGCCCCCTGTTTCATGGCAGCATACCAGTTTTCACCGGATTATCAAGCGGTTTCGTCGCTCACAAGAGCCCTCCCCGGGGATCTCCCACAGCATCGCCCCACCGCCCGGGCACCAGGGGCACAAAGGAGCACTTGCGCAGCCGTTCCAGGTGGAATTCCCGCCCGGCGCGCGTGAGGCGCACAATCTCCTGCTCGCCCGCGCCGTTGAAGACCGGTCCGAGGAAGAAACCTCCGTCCCGGAGCTGATCGAGGAGGGAGGCCTGTGCCGCCGCGGCCGCCGCGGTCACGAGAATCCGGTCGAACGGACCGCGATCCGCCCACCCGTGGCTTCCGTCTCCGATCGACACCTCGACGTTCCCGATCTCGAGGCTCTTGAGGACGTTTCGTGCCTTTTCGCCCAGAGGGACGATTCGTTCGATCGTGTACACGTGCCGGACGAGCCGCGAGAGCACAGCGGCCTGGTAACCCGAGCCCGTTCCGATCTCGAGGATCGTCTCCTCCCCGTTCAGGGCAAGCTGCTCGGCCAGGTATGCCACCATGTAAGGCTGGGACATCGTCTGCGAATACCCGATCGGATACGAATGGTCGCTGTACGCTTCGGACCCCATGTCGCGGCCGAGAAAAAGGTGGCGCGGGACCTGACGCATAACCCCGAGCACCCGCGGATCCACGATGCCGTTGGAAACGAGCTGTTCCCTCACCATCCGTTCACGCGCGACGGGGTAGTCGAGGCGTTTCACAGATCGAACCTCCACTGTTCCATCTCGACCACCGCCTTGTAGTGGGTGGAATCGAGGTGAAGCGGCGTGATGGACACATACCCCATCCTCACGGCGGCGATATCCGTACCTTCGTCCGCTTTCCATACAGGGTCTTCGCCCCCGACCGTGAAATACGTTTCCCCTCGCTCTCCCTTCTCCTCGAGAAGCAGGCTCTCGTATGCGCGCGATCCGAGTTTCGTCACGCGAACGCCCTTGGCAGGCGAGATGCTTGGATCGGGAATGTTCACGTTGAGGAGGCAGTCCCGCGGCACGCCGAGCTGCAGCGCCTTCTCGACGACGATGCGAGCGATCCGGGCGACGGGTTCTTCATTGGTAATGGTCCTCTGCAGCGACGATATCGCGATCGACGGCACCCCGAGAATCGTTCCTTCGATCGCCGCCGCCACGGTACCGCTGTACGTCACGTCCTCGCCCATGTTGGGCCCGTGATTGATCCCCGATACGATGAGATCCGGTTTCCTCCGGAGCAGCCCCTGGACACCGAGGAGAACACTGTCGGTCGGTGTCCCCGCGATCTTGTAGCGGTTTGTGCCGACCTTGTGCGCCTCGATACGCTGACGCACGGTGAGCGAGTGACTGCTCGCACTCTGCTCCTCGGCGGGAGCGACGACAAAAAGCTCCCCGAGTCCATCGAGCGCGGTGCAGAGGATTTCCATCCCCCTGGCGCCGTAGCCATCGTCGTTCGTTATGAGAATCGTTCTCTTCATTGCCGCACGTACACGAGTCCTGGCGCGCGCACTATGGGCGCCGCCCGCCGATGCCCCATGAAGCGGGGATGTTACCAGAAGAAGCTCTTGATCGCCATCCTCAAAAACCGAAGCGTATCGATGACCGGGTGGACGCTGCTCTGCTCCGTAGAGTATATCGTCTCCACGGGTACCCAGTCGATCCTGGCTCCCGCCTTCGCACCCCGTATGAGGACTTCGCTCTCCGCCGCGTATCGTTTCGATTTGATCTTGAGCGATGTATAGAGAGAGGTGCGGATCAGACGGTAACCGTTTTGAGAATCAGGAACCCGAATTCCCGTGCGCGCCGAAACGAACCATGACGTCGCACGATTGGCGAACACGCGGTCTTCGGGCATGTTCTTCCTGTCCGCCATGCGGTTGCCGACGATGATATCCGCCCCCGTTTCGAGCTGCTTCTCGAGAAATCTCGGAATCTCCTCCGGTTTGTGCTGTCCATCGGCATCCAGGGTGATGACGAATTCCATCCCCATCGCTGCAGCGCCGAGAATCCCCGTGTCGAGCGCAACGCCTTTCCCTTTGTTCTCCGCGTGCTCCAGTACGGTCACTCCGCAGCGTCTGGCGATGTCGCGCGTGCCATCCGTCGAGCCGTCGTCGACGACAATGATCCGCCCGCGATCGACCAAGCGAGAAGTCGCATCGATGACCCCTTCCAGATGGGGCGCGGCGTTGAACGCGGGAATGACCACTCCCGTACGTCTCGCTATCCCCTCGGTATCTTCGGACACTCGTTTTCTCCTTCGATTGGCGTGAAATGGAACCATTGGTCGGCGTATTCCCGTATGAATTCTTCCATATCGGCGCGGCACCGTCGATGCAAATCCTCGATGGCGGCCGCCTCACCCAACGAGGCGTCAGGATAGTACGGCCCCTTGAAGACGAATTTGAACCTGCCCGCCGGCGCGAACACGCACATCCCCGTCACGATCGGAACCCGGCAGCGGACCGCCAGTGCCGCGTGACCCGTCGGCAGCTCCATGCTCCGGCCAAACACGGAGAACGAGCGCCGCACCCTGCCGTACGTCCTGTCGATAAGGAGCGCTACGGATCCCCCTTCCTCGAGCGCATGCGAAAGGCGTGAGAGAGACCCTCCAATCGGGTAGCTCACAATCCCTGCGCATCTGCGACGCTCCTGGAAGAAACGGGTCACACCGGCCGAGGGATGCTCGAGTGCCACCGTGTGCAGGCGAACCCCCACAGCCGCCAAGCACGCTCCCGCGATCTCCCAGGGTCCCACGTGGGGACCGGCGATGATGAAACCGCCCTTTTTCGTCAGTTCTCTCGCAACCGTATCGAGCCCCGCGTAATCGCAGAGTGCCTTGAGCTGTTCCGGACTCATGAAGGGGAGGCGGAGAAAACAGTATATGCTCTTGCCGAAGTTCGAGAACACGCTCCAGGCGGCATCGCGGATTGCCTTCTCACTGGCGTGGCTTCCCATCACGATCCGCAGGTTGCAAAAAACCGCGCGGCGCGACCCGGCGCGCAGGTGATACTGCGTCCACGAGATGATATCCGTCAGCGGCACGGCGATGCGAGGAGGGAGCCAACGCGCCAGAAGCGCACCTGTCCTGTAGAGAAAAGCGCCGATCATGGGCGAAACGCTTCGAGGATCGCGCTCATCGAAGCAGGCGAAGCGCGTTGAAGATGACGAGCAGCGACGCTCCCATGTCGGCTGCAATGGCCATCCAGAGCGTCGCAACTCCGCAGAGCGCGAGAGTTATAAACAGCGCCTTGACGGTTAGCGCAAAGGCCACGTTTTGTCGAATAATAGCGACCGTTCGCCGTCCGTGAGTAAAGAGCCAGGGTACCTTCGAGAGGTCGTCCGACATCAACGCGACATCGGCGGTCTCGATGGCCGCGTCGGTGCCCGCCACCCCCATCGCTATTCCCACGGTCGCAGCGGCCAGAGCGGGCGCGTCGTTGATCCCGTCTCCGACGACGGCGACGTGTCCTTCTCTCCTCACGAGTTCCTGAACGATCGCGAGTTTATCCTCCGGAAGGAGTTCCGCGTGGAACTCGTCGACACCTGTCTCTTTCGCAACGGCCTTTGCCGTGCCTTCGTTATCGCCCGTGAGCATCACGACGCGGCGGACACCCGCCGCCTTCATCGCCGCCACAGCGCGCCTGGCTTCGGGGCGTACCGTATCGGCCACACTCACAAGACCGCACACGTGTTCCGAATTCCCGATCGCGACGACGGAATGACCTTCATCCTCGAGAGATTCGGCATTCCGGTGAGCGTCTGGAGATTCACGTATGTTTTCGTGCGCGAAGCGGTGCGAGCCGATCCAAAACCGTCGTCCTTCGATCCATCCTTCAGCGCCTTTCCCTTTGACCGCCTGGAAACGCTCGGCCTTCGCGGGAGAGACCCCCTCTCTCTCGGCACGGCGAAGGATCGCCCGCGCCAGCGGATGTTCGCTCTCCCCTTCCAGAGCTGCGGCTGTCGAAAGGAGTTCACGTTCCGTGTGATGGTCGAGAGGAACGATGCGTTGCACCTCCGGCCGGCCGCGGGTGAGAGTGCCGGTTTTGTCCAGAGCGACGACGCGTATTCGAGCCGCCCCCTCCAGAAATACGCCGCCCTTGACCAGGACTCCTTCGCGTGCCGCGCGTGTTACTCCCGCGACGATGGCGACGGGCGTCGAGATGACGAGAGCGCACGGGCACGCGATGACGAGGATCACCAGCGCCTCATAGAACCATTTCAGCCAGTGCCCTCCGGCGACGAGCGGCGGCACGAGTGCCACGCCGAGTGCGAAAACCATCATCGCGGGAGTATAGTAAAACGCGAATCGATCCACCCACTGCTCGGCGGGCGCTCGGCGCGACTGTGCTTCTTCGACCATGCGTATGATTCGCGCGAGCGTCGTATCGCTGGCGGCCGTCGCCGACGTGAACTCGAAGGCGCCCGTTTCGTTGATCGTGCCGGCGAACACTTCATCCCCTGCCGTTTTCGAAACCGGAAACGACTCCCCCGTGATGGGCGCCTGGTTCACAGTCGTTTCGCCTTTCGTGACAAACCCGTCGAGGGGAATGCGTTCCCCGGGACGCACCAGCACGGTGGATCCTATCGGAACGTCCTCGACGGGCCCCTCGGCGACTTCTCCCCCTTCGGAGCGCACGAATCGGGCCTTCGGGGGCGTGAGATCGAGGAGCGCCTCGATCGCGCGGCGCGCCCGTCCCACGCTCCACGATTCCAGAACGAGCGACAGCGAGAAGAGGAATGAGACGGCAGCCGCCTCGAACCACTGGCCAATGGCGATGGCTCCCAGCACGGCGACAGTCATCAGGAGGTGCATGTCAGGGCGCCGGCGCCGAGCCGAGGCCCACGCCTTCGGGGCAACGAACCAGCCTCCGAAGACCGCCGCACACGCGAAAAGCACCACAGTGAAAGCGGGAAAGTGGTGCCTCCCCAGGCCTTCGCCCGCGCTGAGCGCGTGGAGGACTCCGGTGTGTTCGAAGCCGTGCGCGAGGAACCCCAGGAGCGTCAGCACACCGCTCGACGCGCACATCACCACACGGCCGTGTCTCGCCCAGAACGCGGCTCTGGAAGGAGACGGCCCGCTCGACAACGAATCATCCGCGTGAATCGTCAGACCGGTCGTTTCGACGGCGCGACGGATCTCATCGTTGGAAGGGCCGCCTTCACGGGAGCCCACGCGTATGGTGCTTTTGAGAAGATTGATCTCGAGGGTTTCGACACCGGGGATCTTGCCGACGGCAGCTTTGAGAAGAGACGCTTCCTCCACGCAATCCAGGCCGCGAATACGGTATGTCCGTTTTCTTGCCACGCGAACCCACCCCCTGCGCGCGCCCCTGAATCTCCGGAGAGCGGACGCGCCCCGGGCGGCACAATAAAAAATGGTCGGGGCGACCGGATTCGAACCGGCGACCACTAGCCCCCCATGCTAGTGCGCTACCGGACTGCGCTACGCCCCGACCTACTGACAATACTCTATATTACGGTCTGGGTCGGTTCAAGCGGAATCGACCTTCTTCTTCTCGAAAGACTTCGTGAGCAGATCCCGCAGCTCGAGCAAATCGCGCTTCACCGTCGTGATCACGTGGCGCGCCTGCGGGTCGGCAAACGGAATTTGAAGCTGGTTGATCAACGGTTCGGGGTTCCCGAAGTGCTCCTGGAGCTTCTTCCTCGCCCCGCTGATCGTGAAGCCCTCCCGGTATAGCAGATCCCTTATCACGAGGATCGCCTTGATGTCCTTGGGCCGGTAGTTCCGGTTCCCCGCCCTGTTCTTCTTCGGGCGCAGACTCGGGAATTCCGTTTCCCAGTACCGGAGGACGTGTGCCTTCACTCCGGTCATTTCAGCGACTTCGCTGATCGTGTAGTACATCTTGGCTGACCCTGTCTTGTACTTCACTGTACACCCCCTCTCGCTCGGCTGGACTGCGTCCAGTGCATTTCGTCCTGCGGCGGACGATTCATCAATTGATCGATGGCATCGCGGGGATCCCTTCCCGCGAAAAGTACTTCGTGCACCGCGGCGGTGATGGGCATGTCGACTCCGAGCTTCTTCGCGAGGTCCATGGCGGCCCGCGTGGTTCGCACCCCTTCGGCCACCATCACCATGCCCTTCAAGACTTCATCGAGTGACATTCCCTGCCCGATCTTCTCGCCGACGTACCGATTCCTGCTGTGGCGGCTCAGGCTCGTCGCGATGAGATCGCCGATGCCCGAGAGCCCGAAAAACGTCTCGCGGCGGCCGCCCAAAGCCACGCCCACGCGAGTGATCTCCACGAGTCCCCGCGTGAGAAGCGCCGCCTTCGTGTTGTCCCCGTACCCCAAGCCGTCGCAGACGCCGGCGGCGATCGCGATGATGTTTTTGAGCGCCACGCCCGTTTCCACGCCGACGACGTCGGCATTCGTATAGACGCGGAAGTACGGCCGGAAGAAGATCTCTTGAACTTGCTTCGCTCGCATCTGGTCCGTGCCGGCGACCACAACCGACGTCGGCATCCGGCGGCTCACTTCCTCCGCGTGGCTTGGACCGCAGAGCGCGAGAATCTGCTCTTGCGCGACGGGGAGCTCGTCGCCGAGAACCTCGCTCATCCGTTTGAGCGTGTGCTCCTCCAGCCCCTTCGCCGCGTTGACTACGACCGTGCTCTCGTTGAATTCGAACGCCTCCGCCGCCATTCGAGCCACGCTTCGGACACCGTGGCTGGGAACGACGAACAGTACGAGATCGCTGTCGACGAGGAGCGGAATGCCCAGGGGTCGTCGACTCCGTCGCGACCCGAAGCCATTGATCTCATTCGTCGAGCCATCGCACGGCTGGCGGCGAACAAGGGCGAGCCCTGGGTGCTGAAGGCGACGAT
>CAZYCB010000312.1:0-1515 GCA_964645735.1 uncultured bacterium
ACAAACTCGCTGACGAGATGATCGCCGTCCGGGCTTCGTTCGAGGATGGTGACTTTCTTGACATCAGGCATGAACTCGGGGAACTGCTCGATGTCCCTCGCGAGAGCGAAGACCTTATCCACGCCGGCGTTGATGATGACCGAACTCTCTACTCTAGGCAATGCTACCTCCATCTACACGAAACGAACACATAAGCACAGAAAACCACAGAAAGAAGGCGGAGAGGAATCTATAAGGAAGCCAGGAAACCACGAATAAGAGTGAGAGACGGGAAGAAAGGCAAAAAGGCGAGGCCGGAATTCCCGCTTTCCCCTTCACTCTCCTGCCTTCCTGGTCTCCTAATGGAAATCCCCTTCTGTGTCTTCCGCTCCTCTTCTGTGCTTCTGTGTTCTCCGGAATCGCTACATGCGCCGGACGAGGCCGACGACCTTGCCGAGGATCTTCACATCGTCCACGAGGATCGGCTCCATCGCGGAGTTCGCGGGCTGGAGGCGGATCCTGCCGTTCTCGCGGTAGAATCGCTTCACGGTCGCTTCGTTCTCCAGCAGTGCGACGATCGGATCGCCGTTCTCCGCGGTGTCCTGCCTGCGAACGATGACCAGGTCTCCGTCGCGGATGCCGTCCTCGATCATGCTCTCCCCGCGGACTCGGAGCATGAAGCCGTCCGTGCCGCCGAGGAAGTCGTGCGGCAGCGGAAACATCTCCTCGAAGTCCTCGGTGGCCAGCGTCGGCTTCCCGGCGGCGACGCGGCCCATGATCGGGACGCTCACGATGCGCGGGGTCTTCGCACGCGAGATCATGCCCGGGAGCAGTTTGATCGCCCGGGTAAGCACCGCATCGCGCTTGATCAGCCCGGTTTTCTCGAGCGCCCGAAGATGCGCGTGAACCGTCGAGCTGGAGCTGAGGTTCACGGCCGCGCCGATCTCGCGGACCGTCGGCGGGTATCCGCGCGCCTCGATGTGCTGCAGGATGAAGTGCAGAATCTGCCGCTGACGAGATGTGATCTCTTTTCGCATGGAATCCTCCTGCGAGACAACAGACTGGAGACGGCAGACTACAGACCCGGAGTCGGCGAGTCCGGCATTGGGTCTGTGGTCTCCGGTCTACGGTCTATGGTCTGTTCAGACATCAAATATGACCGTCGCTTCCCATCGCTCATCCGTTCGATGCACGTCCAGATCGTAATGAGTCACGGCCTTCACGATGGACCCGAGCCACTCGATCTCCGGGCCGAACGGGATTCCCCGCGCGACGCCTTCCAGCCACGTGTCCTCGGCCGAGCGCACCTCGAAGTCCACGAACAGAATCCGGTCAACCTCGAACTGGTATATCAACTCCGCGAGCCACGCGCGGAGCAGTTCCGGCGTATCCTCCGCCTCGACGCGTATCTCGCGCGTCTCGGTCGGCGCGTACTTGCTCACGTCGGCCATGAGCGAGAACATCCCGATGGCGGCGTTCTCGAACAGCTCCCCGAGGTCCAGCCCGAAGGCCCGTATTCCCTTATCCGCCGTGTGT
>CAZYCB010000313.1:0-2594 GCA_964645735.1 uncultured bacterium
CGCAGCTGCGCACATGGATCGTGAAGCAGTATTTCGTGCAGGAAGTACCTGGATTCAGGAGCACTACGCCCATGACAACGGGGGAGAGCCCTGTCGCACAACCGCCCGCGGCCAGAGTCGTCACGCTCATCGTCGTCTTGCCGAGAGGGTCCGTCGGCCCGTCGGCGTTCGACGAAGCGGAGCCCGCACAAAGCACGAGATTACGCGACGGATCGCAATCGATCAGCCAAAAGTCGGTTTCAGGAATATTCGAGACGGGGTTTCCAACCATATCTTTGATCGTGAACTCGAACCAGAAACCCGCACTCGCAATCGAGCCCGTGTCACCCTGCGGGCACGCGAAGTAACACGGCGTTCCGGTCAGATGGGGCACTACCGGCGAGCCGCAGGGGTCGATGATCCCCGCAAACGCGAGCCCAGCCGCCAGCAGGATCGATCCTGCGAGAAAAACAACTTTGAACATTTTTCTACCTCCAGCGCGTTCGCAAACGAACTGGCTAATTGTCGTAGAGCGACTTCACTTGTCCCCACGTGGTTTGTTCCGTGGGCGTATAAATGCAAATCGTCGACAGCGGGCCGACACCCGGTATCAAGTTGTAACCTGGATAGTCCGACACTCCCAGAAAACCCGTTGCTGGGTGCGGAGCCGCTCTCACGATGCCCTGGTATTGAAGGGCGCAGTGGACGCAGTTCCAGAACACCAGCGTCTGGCAGAGCTCGACGGGAATGAAGCCGTTCCGGGGGGACGGGAAGCCGATCGAGATCCCGTGGGCGGTACTGCCGATACTCACCGGCGGAAGAGCCTGGTCTCCCATCCACGTCAGCACCGGAGGATACTCGATCGCGAATTCAGCGCCGGTGATCGGCGCGTTGAAGTTGACCGCGACGACGTACAGCGTGTCCAGCACTTGCCCTGGACAGTTCGCCGCGATCTGTGAATGTGCGGAGTCGAAATACACCGCGATGTACGGCGTTTGTGCGCTTGCCACACCGGCCATTACCACAGCCAGCACGAGCGCCAACGCAGCGGCTGGAGCACGCTGGCCCATGCATGCCCCTTTCGCATTGAGGTTCATAGCGACCTCCTGCCGGAATGTGTCTGAGAGATTACGTTTCTTGACCTTCGCTGCTGCAGGTTCCGAGGATGCTATCTGCGGTGCTATTATAGCATACGAAGGCGGCAGATTCAAGCCGCTGCGCCACGACGCACGGGATCATCAAGTAGCAGGCGTCCGCGTACGCGGATTGGAATCTAATCGCCCATGGTGATGAAGGGAGTGAGAAAGGCCGCTTGCCCGCGTGCCTTGAGCCTGTAGCCCCCGCCGGGCAGGTTCGAGATGCTGATTTCTCCGGGGTTCGCCGGGTCGGCGTTCCACGGCACGACGGTCGCTGCTCTGGTGAAGGGATTCTCGGGGTACGAGCCGTGCGGAAGAAGGGCTTGGACGTCGGCATCGTCCGCTTGCTGAGGATACACACCCGCGTGATCGACGGAGAACGCCTCTATTCCCACCTGGATCGCGTGCGTGTTGCCGCGGACCGACGCTTCTTTGCTCCTCTTGATGAGGTGCTGCATGTTGGGGATGGCGATCGCGGCGAGAATCCCGATGATCACGATCACGATCATAAGTTCGATGAGCGTGAAGCCTTTGTCATCGATTCTCGAACGCGTCGTTCGACAACCCCTCGCCAGAATTCGTATAGGCTTTTCGATCGTCATCTGTCTCCAGTGCCCGGTCGGGTCGCGCGCGCGGACAGTCCCCCATGGCCGCCTAGAAAAAAGCATGCCATCGGAGCTCTTCGGGGCCGGCGTTTTAACTGCTTGTAGGGTAACGCATTGGCAATGGGGGTGGCAGGGGGTCGTCACTCCGTCAGCCAGACCGGTCGGCTGGGACGCGCGATATGCACGCGTCCCCCACCAATTCCGGCGGACGCGTTCCGGGGAGGCGCCGACGAAATGCACCTGCGCCGCCCTCTCCCGCTCTTCCGCAGTACGGTTGACGCGCGCATTCGACTCGCGTAGTATCGAAAGTCAACTGCCCGTCCGTCACAGCCGCTGTTTGCCCGTCGTATGAGGAGGATTCATGCAGAAGGACTCCAGGTTCGAACTCAAGGCCGACGATCTGCGTTGGCAGTGCCGCGCGAACGCGCTCGGTTTCGAGACCACGGACGAAGTGCCGTGCTGTCTCGATATCATCGGCCAGGACCGGGCACTTGCCGCGATCACGCTCGGGCTCGAGATCAAGAGTCCCGGCTATAACATCTACGTCTCGGGCCTGACAGGCACGGGGAAGTCGACGACGATCAAGGCCCTGCTGGAAAGCATGAAGCGCCAGGAGAAGAACCTCAAAGACATCTGCTACGTCCACAACTTCAGGGCGCCCGACATGCCTGTGTGTGTGATCCTTCCCGCGGGTATGGGGAAGAAGTTCAAGAAGGCGGTCGCGGACATCCAGCGGCTTCTCAGGAAGCATATCCCCAAGGCCTTCGAGAGCCCCGGTTATTCGAAGCGTCAGAAGAAGGTCATAGACGAGCTGCAGACGCGGCGGGCCAAGCTCGCCACCGAACTCGAGAAGACGATCGAGGCGAAGAAGTTC
>CAZYCB010000314.1:0-3016 GCA_964645735.1 uncultured bacterium
TGCCGGCGATCTGCACCGAGCCGGAAGCGCCCATGAGTTCCCTGCTGAAGAGATTGAAATCCGAGAATCCGTTCGCGAACGAGATGTCGCCGAGCGTCGCGGCCGCGCGCGGCCCTGCGATCTCGACGTACACCTTATCGAGGTACTCGAGCTCCTGGGTGTTCCCTTCGGGCTGTATGGGAAGGTTGTTGTCCGAGAGCAGTGCCTTGACGCGGATCGTAGGGGTAAGATCACCCTCCACCGTGGCCCGCAGAGTCTGGTCGAACGAAGCGCTCCGGTTCGAGCCGACGGTAAAGCTGACCGATTTCATGCCGCCGAAGAGGAGGTTCTTCACCGAATCGAAAGACGGCTTCGACCCTCCCGGGGAGAGAGGTTCCGTCTTGCGAGGCGGCGCCTCCGTGTCACCCTCGGCGAACTCGATTTCCCTCAGCGAGTACACGGATTCGAGGAGAAACGGGAACCGCGTGTACGAAACGATGACGACCGAGCCTTCCGGGACGGGCGCCGTGATCCTGACGAGTCCCCTTTGGTAGTTGATCTCGTATTCGCCCGCGGAAAGCTGCGAACCGCCGACGAGGATACGCTCGCTTCCCGCCACGATGAAAGGCGAGCTGAGCGTCAGCCGCCCCCCGGCCGCCCCCGCGCGAAGTGTGTCGCTCACTGCACCCCACGATTCCCAGTCGTAGCCGCCCGTCGCCGCCGCGCAAACACATGCGGCCGACGCCACCACGAACACGACGACGATGGTGAGTGTGAGACGCAAATCAACCTCGGTGCGCTGAAGTGAGCCGGAAGGTCGTCTCTCGCCCTCGCTCGCTCCCGCGAAAGGGCTCGCGACGACCTTCCAGCTCACTCACTCGACACCAATCCGGCTCACTTGAACACATAGAGGGAGGCATTCGCCGAGTCGCTCACATAGATCGAACCCGATGGACCCAGAGCGACATCGGTGGGACGGAAATCCGCCACTTGCGAGGGAATGATCGAACGCGCGAGCGCGCCGTCCCGTCGGAAAATGAACACACGCTTGGCCTCGGGATCAGCGACGTACACGTTGCCGTCCTCGTCCGCGACCGCTCTTCTCGGCTTGACGAGCGGACTCTCGCCGCCTGACGGCACAAGTGCCACGAAGCTTCCCCCGGCGTCGAAGATCTGGACGCGCCTGTTGCCTGTATCGGTGACGAGGAAGTTCCCGTCGGGCGCGAACGATACGCCTTGCGGACCGTCCAGCTGGCCGGCGTGCGAACCATAGCTGCCGAAGGCCAGCTCGACGGCGAGGTATGCGTTGAATACGAGCACCTGATGGTTGCCGACATCCGACACGGCGATGCGCCCGTACGCATCCACGTCGAGTCCCGTGGGTGTGATCCTCCGGCCGGAGGAGAGTTCGTCGAACTCAATCAGCACATCGCGATATGCGCCGCGGTTGTCGAAGCGGAGCAGCGTTCTCGCGACCGGGTCGAGCGCATAGACGAAGAAGCCGCTCACGGCGATGTCGCTCGGATAGAAACCGGGTTGCTGCGTGGGCCTCTGAAATTCCACCGCCCCCTCGACGGCTCCCGTGCCCGACGCGAGCCAGCACACGACCCGCCCGGGCGCCGCGTCCGCCACGTACATGTTGCCCGAGAAATCGACGGCGAGAGCCATGGGGGCGCCGAGCGTTATCCCCGCCGCATCGCGGTAGGAGACCTCAGGCGTCTCTCCGCCGGGCGCAGCAGAAACGACCGCCGGCCTCTCCACGTGCGGCACGCAACCCGCCACAGCGAGGAGAACAAGCAATGTGCCGATGCTCGAATAGAAAAGTTTTCGCATGGATCGATCGTGGTTGCAGAGCAGGCTGGACCGGTGCAAAAACGGAACTCGCAATGCATCAGAACGTCGCAACGAACGAAAACCCCGTCTGGGGTCCCTCGCCGGGGTGCACGACAGGGGGGCCGAACTCCACACGGTACCCGACGCGATCACCCTCGAGTCTCCGGTTGGCATCGTCCGTCGCTTTGATGACGAAGAATGCGCTCGCCGCCCTGTTGGCCGCCGCGACGGCGAGCGCGTAGAGCCCGCTGCGGAAGGACCGTTTGCTCGACGATCTCAGGCTCCTGAAATCCCGCCTGACGTCTGCGCTCTTCCATTCCCAGGGTTCGAAGTCCGAAATCCGGTTCTCGACGAAATATTCCTCGAGGGCGTCCGCGTCCGCGTCGGGATAGAGAGCGAAGCGCCCCTCGCTTTTCACCGCTTCTTCGTACTCCATCCACGAGTCGTACTCCGCGACGATTCCATAGTAGTCGTCCGAATGATCCCCGCCATCGATACCGGCGAACACCTGAGCATAGTCCTCGTATCCGTCGCGGCGAAGATACCCCTGCGCCTCGAATACGATGAACGACGTCCATGTCACCGCCTCGACGGCGAGAAACACCCCCGCCCCCGTCTTGTCCCCGACATAGTGGTGGCCCCATCCGGGCAGAAGCAACGAGTATAAGACCGCCTTCGATTTCGACTTGGGCGCCCCGCCGCTGTCCTCTGCGCCTTCCATGCGAAGCAGCGCGGCATTCTCGCCTATGCGCGGCAGGGACGTCTCCGCGCCCCCGGCGTCCGTCACAACCGGGGCAGTCCGCAGCGAGAACGGTTCAGCCGCCGCCGGCACAGCGAGACACACGACGAGCACGAACGCCGATCCCAAACCTGTGGGCCGCATAATCCCCCTCATCGAAAACGATACACCAATGCGATCTCGCCCGATGCGATGCCCGTCGCACGCGTCTTGACCGAAAACCCGGATGCGGGGCTCTCTTCGGCGTGCGAATCGGACCCGTCTCGCGTCATCAGAACCATTTCAACGAGCGACACCACGCGTGCCGCGATGCTCAGATAGATGAATTTGTCGGCATTGTCGAGCTCGTCGTTGCTCGTATTCCTCATCGACCGGTACTGCGTCCGAAGATCGGTGTCGTGCGCCCATGGATCCGCATCCGGATCCCAGTCTTCCCACCCGGAGATGAACCAGTCGTACTTGCCG
>CAZYCB010000315.1:0-2738 GCA_964645735.1 uncultured bacterium
CCGTTGCCGTGCAGACCGGAACGCCGGATGACACCCACAAGGGGCCTCCCTGGCCGCTCATTCTCTGGGCGTAGATGTCGTACTCTCGGCCGCGGCGGTCCGTCCATACGACATACGCGCCTTGGTTCTCGTCCGGTGTGCATACAGGAAGAACTTGATTGCCCGCCGCTGTGCAAACGGGGTTGCCGTCCGTACCCCACTGAGCCCACGCCGGGCTCACCGCCGAAGCGCAGCACAGAACGGCCATGAACAACCAGAAATGATGTCTCATGATCAATCCCTCCCCGCGAGGATGGAGCCACGATTCGCAGCATTTGGGCACCGGAGAGGAGCGTACTGAGTGCATAAGCAGAGGGTGCGCGACGAATCCAGGAGCGCGTTTCGAAGTGGAGACGATGAGGAATCCGCCGCCGTGTCCAGGGCTCGACCCCCGTGTCCACATGCATACAAAAAAGCGAAGGCGAGCGCCGCAATGACGATGCTTAGTATATCACAAATGTGGCAGCCGGTGAATGATATTTGGCGGATGGCCGGTAGCCGCCGCGGAGGACTTCTCCCTCCTACTTCACACGCGGCGTCAACGCGATCGCGACCGTCCCCGCGTCAGGGGCATCCGGTTCCGCGACCGTCACCGGCTGAACACGAAGCGGATCTCCGAGAATCAGCGGCTGAAGGTATCCAACGATCGCACCGGCCGTCGCCTTCGCGTCTTCGAACGTCCGCGCCGTCACTTTCACGCGCACGATGTCGTTCAACCGTCCCGTCTGGTTGATGCGGCTTGCCGCTTCGAGGAGAATCCGCGGCGGCACCGCCCCGTCCGGCGAAGAACTCGGGGAAGATCCGCGGGCAAGCTCGCTCCCCGAGAAGAGCATCTCGATCCCGTCGGGCGTCTGCACGATGTACGGCGGAATATCGAAACCATCGCCGACGAAATTACGTTTGTTGCCCGCACGGTCGTACGCCTCGAGAACGTACGAGTACGTGAACCCGGGAGGAACCGGCTGCCCTTTGAGCGAGCGGCCGTTCCACGCGATCTCTTTCGGGAGTTTTCCGTTTCCTTCGAAATTCGCAACCGTTTCGCCTCGCGAATCGGCCACGGTGAGACGCCAGCTTTCCACGCCTTCGACGGCGGGACGGAAGCGAGCGACCGCGCCCGCGGCGAACCGGTCGAACCACGGCCACGCGAAACGCGGCGGCGGCGTGAGGGCGGTTTGAGCGAGGTACGGCGACGTGAAGTCGAATCCCTTGCGGTCGAGGACGGCGACGAAGCTCTCCCAATCCAATCCTGGCGCCGTCTTCGGATCGAGCGTGAGGGCGAGAGGCGGCCTCTCGAATTCGATTCTCACGCGGTCCTCTCCCTCGATACGGAGGCTTTTGAATATCGTTCCTTCCTCGCCCCCGTGCAGCTTCATCGTGCTGTCCGCATCGGCGGCCGTTCGAGTCCGATCGGCCGCGACGGTCTTATCCGCCGCCTTCGCTTTGACGGCGGCCTGCGGCGGGTCCGCCGCGTGCGACCACCCCGGAGGAGAGCACACGAGAAGAACGATCGATCCCACGATCCACAGAGTATTGCGTGAAAGAGTCATGAGTTTGCTCCCCGCGTTTTCGCGCTGCTAATTCGCATCGCTTAGACGGTAATTGAATGTGATCGTCCCCCACTGTTCGCCCGTCATCCCCGCCTTCAGCGGTTCGAAGCGCCATGTGATGAGCGCGTTCACCGCGTTCTCGTCGAAGTCCGCGAAGCCCGCGGTTTTCTGGACCATGACGTTCTCTTTAACGTTTCCGTTGGGGATCACGATGAAGTAAATCGTCACCGATCCCTCGACCGCTTCACGCTTGGCCCACTCGGGATATACGGGGACTTCGTAGCGAATCACCGGCCGGTCGGCCACCGGGCCCGACAGCTGTGCTCCCGCGAGAACGCGCCTTGTCGACGTTTCCGTGTCCTTGGGCGCCGCTTTTTCGCGCGTCACATCCGGCACGGGGAGCGGAACGATCTCCGCCCGTGTGATCTGCCGCGTGCTGCGAACGAGCGACACGGGCCCTGTTCCCGAACCCGTAGGACCGATCGTACCGCTCCTCGCGAGTCCCGTCGGGCTTCCCGGACGGAATGCGTCCGAGACCCCTGCGGGAATGGGTCTCGCTCCCGGCGTCGGTTTGGCGAGCGAGACGATCTGAGCCGTTTTCTCTCCAGCATCTTTCTGGAGAAGCGCGAGGCGCTCGCCGATCTTGTCCTCGATCTGGCTCGGCGCCACGGGTTCCGGAGCGATATCGGCGACGGGAGTCTCCGGCTCGGCTTTCTCCCGGATCGGCCGCGTGAGCGGATTCTCCAAAATGACATCCGGAGTCGGCGGCAGACTTGTTAGCGCCACCGGAAGCTCCGCCGCAGCGGCTTCTCCACCCGGTTCCATCCACGTGATTTCCGTGACCCCCGCCTCCTGAGGTTCCGATTTCAGGAAAAAGACGAGGCAGAGGAGGAGCAGCACATGAACGGCCCCGCTTATGCCGGTGCAGTTTATCGTGCGGCGGCCGATCGAACGGTTCTCGCCGGCGAGTTCGAATCCCGGATGGCTCATGGATTCTCCTTCCCGCGGAGTCTCGTTGCGAACGCGATTCGCTTGGCTCCCGCAGACCGGATTTCCTGAACGAGGCTGCGTACGTCTCCGTAGACCAACCCGGCGTCGGCCCGAACGACAACGAGGACGTTTTCGCTCTTCGCGCCTTCGAGGCGGTCGTGG
>CAZYCB010000316.1:0-7471 GCA_964645735.1 uncultured bacterium
CAGATCATCACGTTCGGGACGATGGCAGCGAGGGCCGCGATCCGCGATGTGGGACGGGTCCTGGGGATCCCGATCAAGGAAGTGGACCAGATCGCGAAGCTCATCCCCACGAAGCTGGATACCACGCTCGAGATGGCGATCGACGCGGTCCCCGAGCTCAAGAAGATGACGGGGAAGGACCATCCGAACAAGAAGCTCATCGACCTGTCGCTCACGCTCGAGGGCATCACCCGTCACGCGTCGATCCATGCCGCGGGAATGATCATCACGCCTTCTCCGCTGATCAATCACCTCCCGCTGTACAAATCGGCCAAGGGCGAGATCACCAGCCAGTACGATATGAAGAGCGTGGAAGCGGTGGGTCTCCTGAAAATCGACGTCCTGGGGCTCCGCACGCTGACGGTTATCGACATGGCGACACGGATGATCGAGAAGAACCACGGAGTCAAGATCGATCCCGCCCGCATTCCCCTCGAAGATCCGAAGACATTCGAACTCCTGCGCGAGGGACGAACCGTCGCCGTGTTCCAGCTCGAGAGCAGCGGTATGCGGGATATTTTGAGAAGACTCCAACCCACCTCCTTCGCCGAGATCATTGCGGTGAACGCGCTCTACCGGCCGGGCCCGCTCGAAGGCGATATGGTGAACTACTTCATCGATTGCAAGCACGGGAAGAAGAAGGTCGCCTACGAGCACCCCATGCTGGAACCGATTCTGCGCGAGACATACGGGGTAATCGTGTACCAGGAACAGGTGATGAAGATCGCCAGCGCTCTGGGGAAGTTCAGTCTCGGAGAAGCGGATATTCTGCGCAAAGCGATGGGAAAGAAAGACAAGTCGGGGATGGCGAAGCAGGAGAAGAAATTCGTCGACGGTGCCAAGGGGAACGAGATCTCCAAGGACACGGCGCAGAAGGTCTTCGGTCACATGGAGAAGTTCGCCGGCTACGGGTTCAACAAGTCGCACAGCGCCGCCTATGCGATGCTCTCCGTTCGGACCGCGTTCCTGAAGACGCATTACCCTGCGGAGTACATGGCGGCCACCATGACGAGCGTCATCAACGACAGCGATACGGTGATGATTTTCCTGGAGGAGAGCCGGGACATGGGAATCGAGATCGTCCCGCCCGACGTGAACCTCTGCAAGGCCGAGTTCACCGTGGAGAACGGGAAGATATTCTTCGGTCTTGCCGCCGTCAAGAACGTGGGAGTGAACGCCGTCAAGCACATCGTGGACGAAAGGGAGAAAAACGGTCCCTACGCCTCGCTGTTCGATCTGTGCTCGCGCCTCAGCTGCAAAACGGTGAACAAACGGGTCGTCGAGAGTCTCATACAGGCGGGTGCGCTCGACTCGCTTCCCGGCCACAGGGCGCAGAAGCTCGAGAGCCTCGCGGGAATCCTGGAAAAGGCGACGCGGACCACGCGCGACGCCGAGAACGGGCAGTTTGCCCTCTTCGCCGCCGAACAGCGGGTCGTCGACGATAAACTCGAGAGGTGCGAGCCCTGGAATGCGCTCGACGAGCTCCGCCGGGAAAAGGAGTCGCTCGGTTTCTTCCTTTCCGGGCACCCGCTCGACAAGTTCAAAGGCGCTCTCGAGATACTGTCCACGGTGACGACGGCGGGGCTCAGGTCGAGCTCGAACGGAAAGCACGTCGTACTCGGCGGTGTGGTGAGCGGTGTGAAGAGCACCTTCGACAGGAAAAAGCAGCCGATGGCGTTCGTGGCGGTGGAGGACGGGGCGGGGCAGGCTGAAGTGGTGATGTTCTCCGACGTCCTGGCGAAGTACAAGAACCACATCTCGCCGGATCGCGTGCTTCTCTTCGAGGGAAAAGTGTCGTGCCGCGACGGTGGAGAGGGGAAGCTTCTCGTGAATTCGGTGACGCCGGTGGACGGCGAAAACGCGCCGGATTCGCGCGAGGTCCATATCACGCTGGACCTGGCGACGATCGGTGAGGGAGAGATCGACCGGGTGAGAACGTTGCTCGCCAGGAACCGCGGCGAGTCGCAGGTGTTTTTCCATCTCAAGGAACCGGGGAAGAAGGCGTGCGTGGTGCGATCGAAGACGCTGGGTGTGAGACTCGGCTACGATGTGCTCTCGGAGCTGTCGGGATCGATCGGGTCGGGTAACATCAAGCTCGTTCCCGGCGTGCACAAGTCAATTTGACGAGGCGTTCGCGGAGCGGGAGACCAGGAGGCTGCAGGCGATGAGTCCGGACGAGAGCCAAACGCGCGGGACACCGTCGAATCCGTACCTCGACTTCGAGAAGCCGATCGTCGAGCTGGAGGAAAAGATCCAGGAGCTCAGACAGCTCGCTTCGGTGACCAACATCACTGTCGATGACGAAGTGGAGCGGCTCGTCGAGAAGGCCGAAAAGCTGAGGCGCGAGATATTCTCGAAGCTCACGGCGTGGCAGCATGTGCAGCTCGCCAGACACCCGCTGCGGCCGTACACGGCGGACTACGTGCGCGAGATCGCCGACGAGTTCATCGAGCTTCACGGTGACCGTACTTTCGCCGATGACCCCGCGATCGTCGGCGGACTGATGCTCGTCGACGACAAACGGGCGGTCCTCATCGGTCACCAGAAGGGGCGAAACACGAAGGAGAACCTCTACCGCAACTTCGGTATGCCGCACCCCGAGGGATACCGGAAGGCTCTGCGTCTGATGAAGCTCGCCGAAAAGTTCAACCTCCCCGTCGTCACGATGATCGACACGCCCGGCGCGTATCCCGGGATCGGAGCGGAGGAGAGGGGGCAGGCGGAGGCGATCGCGCGAAACTTGCGCGAGATGGCCGGGTTGAAAGTGCCGATACTCTCCATCGTCATCGGCGAGGGCGGAAGCGGCGGAGCCCTCGCGCTGGCCGTGGGCGACAGGGTTCTGATGCTCGAGTATTCGATTTACGCGGTGATCTCTCCCGAAGGGTGCGCGGCGATCCTCTGGAAGGACCAGGGTAAGAGCAGGGATGCCGCCGAAGCACTCAAACTCACGTCCGAGGATCTTCTCTCGCTGGGCGTTGTCGACCGCGTGATCAAGGAGCCCCACGGCGGCGCGCATCGAGATCCGAAGATGATGGCTGCGGAACTCAAACGTGTGATCTACGAGGAACTCGACTATCTCCAGCATTTCGAACCGGAGAAGCTCGTCGAGAAACGGCGTAACAAATACATGAATATGGGGTACTACATCGAAGATTCGGCTTGACAGTTCGGATGACCGTGTCGTAACATCTTATTACCAGCCAATGGGTTCTGAGGACCGGCTGGCGACAACTCGCCCCGCTGCCCCTGGACTTGGGGAGTCCGCAGCATGATCAAGAAAGAACTGCTCGACATCCTGGCGTGCCCGAAGTGCAAGGAAAAGGTCGCGTTGGACCAAAACGCGACCTATCTGGTCTGCCGCCGGTGCAAGCTGAAGTATCCCATAAACGAGCAGGACATCCCCATCATGCTGATCGATCGCGCCGAAACCTTGGAGTCCTGACGAGACCCTCGACTGCTACCGAACGAAAAAGTGTTCTGACACCCTTGACGAGCGGAAATCACATGCAGCGATTAGCCGTCTATGCAGTGGCGAGCATCCTCGCCGTCTTCGGGTTCGGAAGCGGCCGCGCGGCCGTCTCTCGTGCCGAAGAGGAAAAGGGCAAAGTGGTGGTCGACGTGCGCTTCGACGCTCCCGTCTCGGCTGCCAGCGCGGGATTGTCGGCCACGCTCAGCGTCGCTGGACTGCCGGCGCTACGGTACGAGCGTTTCTACGTAGCGCTGCCGCCCGCCCAACCGTACCGCGTGACGCGAATCGGAGGGGTATCGGAGGACCGTCGCGGAGACCTTCCGAAGGTCGTCGTCGACCACACCATGCCGCCACGCATTGCTCCCGCGTCGCCGGGGTCGGGCTTTTATCCTCAGACCCCCGTCGTGGTGTCGGAGCCGTTCGTTTTCCGCAGGACGCGCATGATCGCCGTCGACTGCTACGCGTCGCAAGTCGATTACCAAGCGGGCGTCGAACGGCGGTGGACCGGTTATCGTGTGGAGGTTGACTACTCGTCGGCAAGCGAAACCGTCGAACGCTCTCGTACGGACGCCATCGTGTCGGGGATGGTGGTGAACGCGTCGCATCTCCCGGCGCCGGTTTCCGGCGAGCCTCGCGTCGGAAGCGGAGTGCGGGCGCTGCAGCCGGACGCGGACGGGGTGCCCGATCCCCATTTCTCGCTCTCTTCGAATTGGATCAAGATCTCGGTGGACAGCACGGGCATGTATTCGATCACCGGGAGCGATCTCGCTCTTGTCGGCGTGAACCCGACGACGATTGTCGATCCTGCGAGCTTTAGACTTTTCACGCTCGGCGGCCGCGAGGTCGAGCGCCGTGATGCCTCCGGAGAACCGTTCACCGATCTCGACGGGACGTGGCTCGCGGGGAACTGGATGGGCGAGTGCGATATTGTCAGGGAGTACGGCGGTGACGGGACGTTCGACCCGGCCGACAGGATCGTCTTCTACGGGATGGGCGCGAACGGGTGGACTGACCAGTACGATTCGACGGCTTCGCGCGACGCGTACCACGACCATCTCTACGCGAAGCAGAACGTCTACTATCTCACGTGGGACGATGCCCCCGGTTTCCCGGGCGAGCCGCGGCGGATGGCGACGGTGCCGGCGGCGCCGGTTGCGAGCGAGTCCGATCTCATGACCTTCGAAGAACGTCTGTTTTTCGAGAGGAATTTGGTGCAGGCGTACGGTTTCGGGGGCGACGGCTGGGTGTGGGTCAGCGTCGCGAGACCGGGGAAGAACGAGGCGGTTCGGCCCAGCTTGGTCACTCTCCCTTCCTTTCAGGTGCACGATCTCGTGACGGCGCGTCCTCAGACCCTGCGAACCCTCGCCATGGCTCCTCAGCTGTATGACCAAGAAGACGCCGACGTGAACAAAGGCCACCACGCCGTCTACTGGATGAACAGCGTGCAGATCGGCGAAGTCACGTTTTCTTCGGACACGATGGCGACGATCGCAAACGCCGCCCCTGTTCAGATCTCCGGCACGATTTTGCAGGAGGGGACGAACGTTTTCAGGCTCAGCGTGCCCAGAGATCTCAATTCGCGGGATTTCATGTATTTCGAGATGTACGAACTGTTCTACTCCCGCCGGTTGAAAGCTCGAGGCGACGAGATCCTGTTCACTCCGCCGGACACCACGGGCACGGTGAACTTCCGCGTGAGAAACTTCTCGCTGGGCGAGCCGGTGCACGTCTTCGACGTGAGCGACCCGTACCAGCCCCGTGCGCTCGTCGGGTACGAGCAGAGCGATGTCGCGGGGCGGCGCGAGGTGCGGCTCTCGCAAGCGGTCGGTTCCCATCCGCCGTACATCTGGGCGGGGACAGAGGCCGCGTTCAGAGATCCGGCCGGCATGGTCCGCTATTCTCCGAAAGATCTCCGGAATGTCAACACCGGCCCGCATATGCTCGTCATCTGCCACCCCAATTTTCGCAGTGCGGCGAACCGGTTCAAGTCCCACCGCGAGTCGCATTTCCCGTACGGGTACGCACCGGACATCAAGGTGGTGTCGACCGACGAGGTGTTCGACAATTTCTCGGGGGGTCTCGTCGACCCGATGGGGATACGCAACTACTGCAAGTTTCTGTACGATAATTTCACGGAGCTCGACGGATCGCCGCGGCTCGCGTTCCTCCTCCTTCTCGGCGATGCGAACCAGGATTTCAAGAACTACGTCGCGCCTCAGGAAAATTTCGTCACGACGAACCTCAACCTCGTGCCCTTCACCTCGGACCCGTACGCCACGGATGACTGGTTCGCCGAGCTCGAGCCGAACGAAGCGTCCGGCGCCACGTTCCCTCAGATCGCGGTAGGCAGGCTCCCGGCCGGATCGGTGTCCGACGCGTCGCTGTTCGTGGATCGAATCATCGACTACGAAACCGAGGCGGACTTCGAGGCGTGGCGCGATCGAGTCATTCTCGTCGCCGACGACGAGAAGGCGCCGAACCGAGGCCCCGAGACTGATTTCATCGTCGGCAGCGAGAGCATCGCATACGGATACATGGCACAGTATCTGGAGCCGGCGAAGATCTACTTGACGGAGTATCCTTCGATCGGTTCCGCGAAGCCGGGGAGCCGCGCCGATTTTCTCGAACAGTGGAACAACGGCGCGCTCTTGATCAATTACATCGGCCACGGCAATTCGTCCGGAATGGCGGATGAACAGGTGTTTCTCGGGACCGATGTCGCCAATCTGCGAAACGGCCTCCGCCTGCCGCTCTTCACGGCGTTCAGCTGCACTATCGGCGATTTCGCGCGGGCGCAGGCGTCGAGCCTCGCGGAAAGGCTCGTGCTCTGGGAAGCGGGAGGGGCAATCAGCGCGATCACGGCTTCCGAGGTGACCTACGTTCCGCCGAACACGTCGCTCAACAACGCTCTCTACGGAGCGGTTTCCCCGCGCGAGCCGGGTGCGCCGGATCCGATCGGCGTGGCGCTGCTGCACGCCAAAGTGACCGTGGCGAACGCAGGGGGCACTTTCACCCTCGTCGAGGAAAACAGCCAGAAGTACAACCTTCTCGGAGATCCCTCGCTCGCTCTTCTGTCGCCTCGTCACGAGATCGTGTTCACGGCGAGCGATGTGGATACGTTCACGGCCGGCAAGAGGGCGGCGATCCGCGGAGAGGTGCAGAAGAACGGAATCAAAGACACGGCGTTCAACGGGAGCGTGAACCTCTTGCTGCGGGAGCCGGACGACGCGAGCGGATACACGAGCGACGACGGAGTGACATTCATCCCGTACCGCTACCCGGGGGGCACGATCTATAGGGGAACCACGGAAGTCACGGCGGGTTCGTTCGAGTTCAGCGTCAAGATCCCGAGATATGCGAGGACTGGACGGCTGACGTTCGTGCGGGCCTACGCCGAAAACGGTGCGCGGGACGCTGCGGCGGTGGAGGACGAGGGCTACATGAGGGACCCGTCGCCGCAGGACACCACCGTGCTCACACCCCTCGACGGGGCACCGCGGACCGAGATGGGATTCGAAGGGGGACAGACGATCGTCAAACCCGGCGCGGTCCTCCAAGCCAAGGTCAACGATGCGGATGGGATCAACATTCTCAATACGACACCCGAGGGGAGAATCGCGCTGCTGTTCGACAAGACGAATCTTCCTCTCGACGTGACCGAATTTTTCGAGTTCGACGAGGGAGGCACCGACACGTCGGGTGCCCTCTCGTACCCGATGCCCGACCTTTCCGTCGGACGGCATCAGGCGGTCCTCAAGATTGCGGACAGCTTCGGTCAAGTGACGCTTGACACGCTCACGTTCCACATGACCGACCCGAACGACTACGCCGCCGAGGTGGTTCTCAATTACCCGAATCCCTTTGCCACCTCGACGTACTTTCTGGTGAATCTGACCGATCCGGCGGACATCCAGCTCGACATCTTCACCGTGTCGGGCAAGAGGATCAGGACGCTTCGCGAGA
>CAZYCB010000317.1:0-6663 GCA_964645735.1 uncultured bacterium
CGATGATATCACGGCCATAATCGCTCGTTTCAAAAGCGGTTAACCCCCCTCTCCTCCCTCCGGGAACGCTTCTTGCTTTGCGCTCCTTCGAGCAATCCCAGGGATCGCCCGGTAGACAGGTAAACCGACAACCCTTTCCAAGGGGGTGCATCATGCAACGGATTTACCTCATAGACCTACTGTGGTGGCTTCGAAGGTGAGCACGATCGGTGTTCCCGACTGCTCTGAGTTGCGGCGCAGCCGGGAACACCGCCCTTCGGCGTGCTTCGCGAACGCTCCTTCCTCTATTGAAGCGCAGCTTCAAGTCTCCGGCGTAACTGCTTGGTAGAACAACTACTTAGTCCTGTTCACAACATGTTGTGGGTCAACGGGTTATTGGGGTGCAGCATGTGGAGAAACCTCATGAAGTCATCTTCTCAAGAAATTGTGCCGTTGGCAGTTACAGCTACAATAATTGTGTTTCGGGGGGTTGACAGTCGGTTGGCGGTGAGGATATAATAAGGTCAACGAGAGTATCCCGAGCCTTCTCGTAAGCCCTCTGCTCTCAAGCTGAGATGCCAAAGCGAAGCGGTTGCCGCATGGGCCTCTGAAGGGCGATAAGCGACACGGTTGGCGACGGGGCAGTACTCTCGTTATTTCTTGTGCGCGGGAAACACAGAATCTCGCACGCCGCCCGCTTCCAATCCTCTCTTCTCTTCCCTGCAGACAGGTGTTTCGTTACGTAACGTGACTGATACGACGGTTTCATCCGCACGCCATTGTCCAAAGCGGCGATGCGATGACACGCACGCTCGTCGCGGCGGCAGCAGAGAATCACTGGGATGCCGATGCTTTTTGTTTCCGGGAACGGACGCCGCGGAAACTGACGATAACGTAAACGGCGCCGGCGAGGAGGATCGTCGTTGCGCCGGGGGGAAGGTCCGGAGCGTAGCTCACCGCGAGGCCGCCCGTCGTGAAACAGGCACTGAGGATCGATGCGAGGATCATCATCTGCCAGAGGTGCCTGGAGAACTTGCCGGCGATGGCTACGGGAAGGGTGAGGAGAGCGATGACCATGACGATGCCGACGACATAGATGAGCGTGACAACCGTCAAAGCCGAAAGGCAGAGCAGCAGCGTATAGAAAAGGTCCGTGTTGATCGCTCGAACCCGGGCGAACTCCTCGTCGAAGCAGACGGCAAGGAGCTGTTTGTAGAAGAGCAGTCCCGCGCCTACAACGAGGATGTCGAGGACGACGAGGAACTGGATTGCACGTTCGTCGGCCATGACGATGTTCCCAAAGAGATAGGTCATGAGATCGGTCTTGTACCCCGGCGTCCGGACGATGAACATGATGCCCACGGCCATTCCGATCGCCCACAGTGCCGAAATGACGGTATCCTCCCTTTCCCTCCCGTGCATCCGGACGAAGCTGATGATGATAGCTCCGAGCAGCGCCGCCACCACCGCTCCGTGAAGCGGGTGGAGCCAGGTCCATCCATGCACAGCCCGCAGGTAGTAAGCGGCGCCCATTCCTCCCAAAACGGAGTGAGCGAGGCTCCCCGCGATGAGAGTGATGCGGCGCGTGACAACGTACGTTCCGATGACGCCGCACGCGATGCTCGCGAGCACGCCGGCGATCACTGCGTTCCGCATGAACGCGTGCGCCGCTACTGCATGAAGGAACTCCAACGTGTCACCTCGTCATCCATCACGGTGCTTGTGGTCCACGAAGCGAACCCCGGATTGCCCGTACAACACGGCGAAGAGATCGTCCTTTATCTCGGCTGTGGGGTGCAAAGCAACGGTCCTGTTCACGCAAACGACTTTGGTCACGTGTTTCGACACGAAGGCAACGTCGTGCGAAACCACTACGACCGTCATACGCTCGTTCAGTACGTGGAGCAGGTCCTGCACGTCGTCCTGTACGGAGGGATCGAGATTGGACGTGGGCTCATCGAGGAGCAAAAGGTCGGGTTCGCACGCGAGGGCGCGAGCGATGAGCACGCGCTGCCTCTGTCCGCTCGAGAGCGCCGAAAACGAACGGTTCCAAAGGTCCGCTGCCCGGACCTCCTCGAGAGCGCGGCGCGCCGCTTCCCTGTCCCGATTCTTGAACGGTCCGAAGGCGGCAGTGTGCCCCAACCTTCCCATCAGAACCACGTCCAGCGCCGTCACGGGAAACTCCGGGTCGAGCTTCGGATACTGCGGCATGTATCCCACGCGCCGCCTGGCGGCGGCGGGGCGCATCCCGAACACACGAACGGTGCCCCGCTGAGGCTCGATGAGTCCCAGGAGAAGTCTGAGGACAGTGGTCTTCCCTCCCCCATTCGGGCCGATCACGGCGGCAAATTCCCCCTCCAGAACGGAAAAACTGGCGTTTTCGAGCGCGAAGTTTCGACCGTCGTAAGAGAAGGCCACGTCGCGAACGGACACTGCGTCGATTTTCGGTTTGTCCATGGGTTTCTGCTCGGTGACGACTCTCTCCGTGAAAGACCCGCGTTCCGCGGGTCATACCGCACACGACTATTTCTCTACGTATGCCCCCGCGATTGCGTGCGCCATGCCGAGGAGGTTCTCCGTGTAGTTCATGGCCAAGGGGTCGAGTGGAACCACACGGGCGCCGATCGCTTTGGCGACGGTTTCGGCATACGTCGCGGAGGTCTGCGGCTGAACGAAGACCGTCGTTGTGTGCTGCGCCTTTGCCCGATCGATGAGCTCAGCCAGATGTTTCGGGCCGGGGGCCAACCCTTCGGCCTCTATCGCGACTTGAGTGAGCCCGTACGCATCTGCGAAGTAACCATAGGCCGGATGGAACACGAAGAACTCCCTCCCTTTGTACGGGGAGAGCAGCTCCGTGATCTCGGCATCGACCCGGGTGAGTTCCTTTTCCAGGCGGTCGAAGTTTTCCGCATAGACCGTGGTCCGCGCGGGATCGGTTCGCGAGAGGGCGTCTCGAATGTTAGCAGCTATGCGAACAGCGAGCCGCGGCGAAAGCCACACGTGCGGGTCGAGTCCCCCGGTGTCGTGGGAATGGGGCGCGGCCGCCGCGTTTCCGGGAGGCGCTACGGTTCCTCGTTCGTCGCCGTGCTCCAGCATGGGCAGGAGCGCAATCCCCGCGGATGTGTCGACGACCTTAACTTCTTTGAAACTTCTTTCGATGCGTGGCACAAGCGAGGCCTCGAAGGCGACGCCTACGGAAAAATAGAGGCGCCCCCCCGCCAGCTCGGAGAGTTGTCGGCTCGTGGGTTCGTAAGTGTGAGGGGACTGGCCCGGCCCAACCATAACGTGAACATCGACGAACTCCCCGCCGATTCGTGACACGAAAAAAGCCTGGGGGAGGATACTGACAAAGCAAACGACGCGGCCGCCGTCTCCTCGGTCTTGTGCCGCGGTTGAGCGCGGCGCACCGGCCGCCAGAATGACAACGCTGATGAGCGCCAGGCGAAGTTCAGACGCCGCACAACCGCGGCTTCTTCGAGTCCTTTGGTCGCGTGGACGAGCTGTCATGGGATCCCTCATGTGGTTTCTTCGTCGGGTTTGTAGCGTGCTGAAAGGCGCTTCGCGCCGCCAGAAGCCGCCGGGCGGCGCGCGGAACGGGGGAGCTTCCCCTGTCCGGCGCATTCGGAACAGCTGCCGTAGAGAATGACCTCGTGTCTCTCGACGCTGAACCCGCTGGGGGCGAGGCCTTTGAGACCGGGCGGGCAACCGAACACTTCGAACACGCGCTCGCAACTGTCGCACACGAAATGGTGGTGGTGCTTCTTGTCCGCCGCTTCGTAGCGGACCCGGCCGCCGGGCAGCTTGACCGCCACCGCTTGGCCCTGACTCACCATTTCTCTCAGGTGCCGGTACACGGTAGCGATTCCGATGCCGGAAACGGCGCTCCGCGTGGCGTCGAGGATTTCTCCGGGGCTCACCGGCCGCGGTGCTTCACCGAGCGCCTGTCGGACCGCCTCGCGCTGTCGCGTATGCCGTGCCATGGATCGCGTCTCCTCTCGGCGGTATGTTCTTCCGACCTCTGATGCCGCCGCAGATGATAGCCAATTATCATTAAGGAATCAATAGCGAACTGCGGTTGGAGGGGGAGGCGCACCGAGCGGTTCTCGCTCGACGGGCCGCCATCGCCGCGCATGCGAAGCGCAGGTCCGGATCGCCTATGTTTGAAACAGATACTGGAGCTTCACGAAGTACTGCCGTTCGGTGAGATTCCAGCCTTCCCGTCCGTCTTCGTCCAGCTTCAGGTCACGGTAATCACGGGTGGAACCGATGTAGAAGATCGATAGCGGGTTCAGGCGATACGTTATCAACGGATCGGTCTCCCACATATCGTCCCGGTCGTTGTACTGGACGACGATACGAGCGGACAGCTCCCGCGTGAGCTGCAAGGACAAACGGCAGCGGAAGAGGGACTGCGAGAAGAGATTCGTATCCATTTCCAGGTCATCGCTGGACGTGTAGTCGTAGGAGGCGGAGACGAGCAGTCTGTCGATGGGCTTCACGTCCGCCCAGAAACCGTAATCGATCTGTTTGCCCAAAACCAGCTCCTCGCGCGCGATGCGGTGGCCGTAGTTCGCGTAGCCGCCACAACCCAGAAGGCTGCTCGGCAGCGTCTGGAAACACGCGTGCGCCGCATAGATGCCGTTGAACTGAACTTCGCCGAAAAGCTCGTTACTCCACGTGTACTGGGAGTGAATGGCGGTCTGGGCCGCTCGAAACTTCACCTGGGCGCTGGCCGTGACCCACTCGTCCTTCTGCGCGCCGGCGTAGTTCCATTTCCGCGCCGCGTCGAGCCGGCCGGTGACATTTTCCACGATTCCGCTGTCGTCGCATCGGACAACGCCCTCCAGCCACCCCGAAACTTTTCGCGAGTTGTTCGAGGGTTCGAAACCGCAATCCGCCCGAAACGTCGGGCTGTAGTCCCAGTAGTCGCCGCCCACGCAGTAGTTCCTCGTCTCCCGGTTGACCCACACCAGCACGCTGTGCCCCCAGAACGCCTCCCCATCGAGCCCCGCGGTATAACGGCCATCGTCGAATCGCGAGACGTTGAAGGAACTGTCCGTCAGAGCCAGGTTGTCGACTTCTCTCGTATAGGTGGCGAGGAGTTGGAGGCGGACTGCGTTGCTCTCCGAGAGCCGCATCTGGCTATCGATGCCGCACAGCGACCCGGATCCTCCGCCGTCGAAGCGCCGGTCCGTTGCCACGAGACCCAAATGGGATTGTTTTCCAAAGTCGCGCCGGACCCGCAGGATGTTCGAGTAGCTTTTTCCGTTCTCGACAAACTCGCTGCTTTCCTCGAAGGGCAGTATGATCACCGAGTTCTCGTCCCGCGCCGTCAAGAACGCCGCGTTCGTGGATCCCTTTCGCCACGTCGCTTTGCCGGCAACGAGCGGGTTGTTGATCGACCGCGTGTAGACGGCATCGAAATACGTGTCGAATAAGTCGCTCCCCTCCTGGAAAAAAGGTCGCTTTTCCGTATAGAAGAGGGCAAAGGTCGTGTTGACGTCGATCTGCGCGGCATCGGACTCGACCTGGCTGAAATCCGGGTTGATCGTCGCCTCGGCGGTCAGCTCCGACGACACATCGAAGGCGATGCCCACTCCGATATCGCCCTCGACGTCATCGTTCACGAACTCGCCGCCACGCAGAGATCCAGACTGGTGCGCCACCACCGCCGGAAGAACCTCGATGCCGAGTCCGGGCTTGATCCCCGAGATCCCGGTGACGGTTCCCCACTGACACGGCCAGCAGATCTCGTCGCGATCGTAAGCCGCCCAGGAGTACTGGTAGCGGGATTCGCGTGGACGGTTGCGCCAAAAATCCACGCGCCACGTCTGTTCCGCCCGGTCGGGGAAGCGAATGCTCGCGAATGGAACGGCCATTTCGGCCACCCAACCGGACTCCGTGATCCGGGCGGATGTCTCGAAGATCATGTCGTACGTGATGTCCTCACCGTTCGAAGACGAGTAAAGGAGGTCTCCGGGAACGCCGTAGGGGTTTGTCGAAATCTCGTACGCCAGCGAGGCATCTCCAAAGGGATCGAGGCAGAGGATGACGTAATCGTCGGAAAAGATCTCATCCCTCTCGCAAAAAGAAGCTCGAATTTCGTCCGGCTTGTCGTAACACAACCAGGCGACGTACAGGTTGGCATCGTCGTGGGTAATCCACACTTCGGTGTCGACCTGAGGCCGGGTTTGGTCACCAGGATTGTGCTCGGCGAAGTTCGAGGCTTTCGCAGCGCCCTGCCAGCCCGCGTCTTCGAGCCGTCCGTCGATCTTGATCGGAGCGGATGTCCTCGAGATGTCGAGTTCCGGATGAAAGACCGGCACGTAGTTCCCTGCCGGGCGCGCGGCGAACGAGCCCTCCGGAAAGCAAAGCATGAAGAAGAGCGTCGCTGCCGCAGCTACCAACGGCGCGTACCGGCCCGTCCGCGACGAGGTCGTCGATGTCGCGCGAGGCCACCTCTTCGATGATTTCGGGTGAACTATTGGCTTCATCGTCCTGTGGATTTCGCCGCCGTCCGTGACAACCGAACTGACGAGTCAGCTCACAGAATTAGACCGGTCGCGCACACAAATAGTTGTGGTGAGACTCGTCGAAAGTTCCGAGCGAAAGGGCGACGGCAACTCATCTCGATCTATACGATTAAAGCCATGGGCGAGTTGCGCCGGAAAGTCGTTTCCTCCC
>CAZYCB010000318.1:0-4450 GCA_964645735.1 uncultured bacterium
CTTCTTCGAATGCACGACAACCTCCTTGTTGTGTTTGTGCGCTATCTTCTCGCGAGTTCTGTGAGTATTTTACGCCGCGGTCCGGTTTTCAAGGAAATTCAGACCCGGAGCGCCGCGGTTCTTTCCGTTTGAGGTACGGAAAGATCTTGTGGTTCACGGCCGGGAACGGGTACTCGTCCGTCTCATCGACCAGGATCCACCGGAAATCCGTCGGGCCGCTGAGCGTTACCTCCCCGGTCCTGTATTGGCAGTCGAATACGTCCACGGCCACTCTGAAGTGCGAATACGCGTGATCCACGCGAGCGATGAACCCGATGACGTCGACGCTGAGATTCACCTCTTCGGCGATCTCTCGCCGGCACGCTTCTTCGGGGGACTCTCCCGGTTCGACCTTGCCGCCGGGAAACTCCCAGAGCCCGCCCAGGAGTCCCGACTCCTTCCGCCGCGTGATGAGGATGTGGCCGTCCTTTCGAACCACGCCGACGGCGATGTGATACCGGGGCGTCGCCCTGCGGGGGACGCGAACGGGATAGGAGGTCTGAAGTCCCGTAGCGAGCGCCGCACAGTATCCGGACACGGGGCAGCGGTCGCACGAGGGCTTCCGCGGCGTGCAGACGGTCGCGCCGAGCTCCATGATTGCCTGGTTGTACTCTCCCGGATGCAACCGGTCGAGCAGGGTCTCGGCACGGTCCCTGAAAACGCGCGCGGATGACGGGGCATTCGCCGGCGCGTCCAGGAGGAACAACCGCGCCAGCACCCTCCTCACGTTTCCGTCGACGACGGCGTACGGTTTCCCGAAGGCGATGCCCATCACGGCGGAGGCGATGTACTCCCCTATGCCGGGGAGCGATCGGAGGCGCGTGTAATCGCCAGGGATCTGGCCACCGCTCTCCTCGGCGATCATCCGGGCGGCGCGGTGAAGGTTTCTCGCTCTCGCGTAGTACCCCATCTTCTCCCACATTTTGAGAGCGTCCTCCAGAGGTGCTTCGGCCAGAGCCCGAACGCCGGGGTATCTCGCAACGAACCTCTCGTAGTACGGGATGACCGTGGCGACCTGCGTTTGCTGAAGCATGACCTCGGAGACCCAAACGAGATACGGGTCGCGCGTCGTTCTCCATGGAAGGTTCCTCTGGTTCGCTGCGAACCACAGGCGCAGTGCCCTGCGGAAGCCTGCACGGCGAGAGTTCGAAAGGCGTTCTTCGAGGGAGGTCATACGATGGAGAGCATGCGATCGACGGCGCGTTCGGCCTTGACGCGGATCTCCTCGGGGACCTCGACGACGTGCTGATTGTACTTCAAGGAGTCCCGTGTCATCTCGAGCGTGATCTGATTCATGTGGGGGCAGCGGTGACTGCACATCCTGAGCATCTCCTTGTCGGGATTCTCGGCGACGATATTGTCGCCCATGCTGCACTCCGTGAGGAGAAGGTACCGCGGCGCTTTTGTCTGCTTGACGTATTTGACCATCGCCGAGGTGCTCCCCGAGAAATCAGACGCCGCGACGACGTCGGGACTGCACTCGGGGTGCGAGAGCACGACGACGTCGGGGAATTGCTTGCGGACCAGTTCGATGTCTTCGACGGTGAAGATCTCGTGGACTTCGCACTTGCCGTGCCATCCGATCATCTGGTAGTCGACGTCGGCGTCCTTTTTCGCCAGACCCGCCGGCCCCTTCACCGGAAAGATGATGTGCCTTCCCGTTTCCTTCGCGACGTTTTTGGCGAGGTACTCGTCCGGCAAAAAGATCACCGTTTGGGCGCCCAGGGAGTTCACGACGGCGGCGGCGTTGCCCGACGTGCAGCACACGTCGGATTCCGCCTTGACGTCGGCGTAGGTGTTCACGTAGGTGACGACCGGGACACCGGGAAACAGCCGCTTGAGTTCCCTCACATCTTCGCCGGTGATGCTCGCCGCGAGCGAGCAGCCTGCCTCTCTCGAGGGGATGAGAACGGTTTTCTCCGGACTGAGGATCTTCGCCGTTTCGGCCATGAAAACCACGCCACAAAAAACGATTGGATCCTTGTCGGTGTCAGCGGCGCGGCGGCTCAGCTCGAGCGAATCTCCCTTGAAATCCGGGATGAAGTGGTAGAGCGCGGGCTCCATGTAGTTGTGACCGAGGATCACCGCTCCGCGCTCTTCTTTGAGCTTCCTGATCTCGCAGACCAGCTCCGCCTTGTAGCGGAGCTCGAAATCGGGAGCGATGCTCCGGAGCTTTTCCCGCATCTCATCGTAGACAAATTCGACCTGCGGACGAGCCATGACTCGACTGATTCCTCCGTTGTGCTGAATATCACAGTGGAAGCTAACAGATATCTCTGAAAAGTCAAGTTTCCGCGGTCGAGAAGCGGTGCGGCGGCCGTTCAGCGGCCGTCCTTGTCGTGATCATCGTCGTCGACGATGACCTGGGCGTCGCTCTCCACCTCCACCTGGACGGGATCGTCCATCGAATCGATGTGGATCACCCGGACGATCCTTCCGATCTCGGCGGGACGGATGCTGCCGACGATGTTGATGAAAGCCGCCTCGTCGTCGTCACCGACGGCCATCACCACGAGCCCCCGTATGTCATCCTTGCCGCCGGGGAACCAGTAGACCTGAGTCACTTCGCCCTTTTCGCGCGCGCGGACGAGGAGGGACCCTTTTAGAAGAATATCGACGTTGGATTCCACGTCTCCCAGGATCGGCTCGAAATCGAAGTATCCCGGTTGACGGGTGTAGTCTTTCTGCGAAGCGGCGTGGGTGGGGACCGCCGAGAGCACAGCGACGCCCATGCAGAGAACGATGCCGGCAATGACCGCTCCGCGGATGGAAAGAAGGGAGGGAACCATCGTCCGCCTCCGTGGCCGGCGAGAAGCGAACACGAGCGTATATCGGCTGAACACAGACAAGGACGGGGAGGGGGGAGGGAAAAAGTTACGCGAAATCCTCGGTGGAGAGAGCGCCCCGCAGCAACGACCCCGCCGGCATCCGTTGGTTTCGGATTTGACTCTTCGACCCTTGGAACGTATATTACCGGTGAAGATTCGGTTCACCTAACTTATAGGCATAGAGGATAACATATTGTGATAAAAAGGGTTACTCCTGGCATCGTGCGGCGTATTGTGCGGCGTCGACGAGTGCCCTTTCGCAGGGTTCCCGGCGGAGGGGCGGCGGTGGTTGTGAGGGGTTTTTCGAGTGAAAACGATGTCGCGTCCGGGCTCAACAGACAGGCGGTACGATCATGAGAAACGATAGACTTTCACCGAACATGGAGATGTACCTGAAGACGATTCTTCGCCTGGAACACGACAATCCCACCGTTCGTGTCAAGGCGATCGCCGAATCTCTCGGCGTGACCATGCCGAGTGTGTCGGAGGCGCTGCGGGCGCTTAAAGGCAAAGATCTCGTCGACCACTCGTCCTACGGAGGCGTGAAGCTCACAGATGAGGGACGCCGCCTCGCAACGAGCGTGAACGAACGGTTCGAGCTCTTGCGGACGTTCTTCTCGAAGCTGCTCCGAGTCGATGAAGAGACCGCGGACCGGGAGGCGTGCGAGATCGAGCATGTCGTCGGCGAAGACACTCTCGGACGGCTCGCCGCGTTCGTCGAGTGGACGACGAGACAGGGAGAGGACGTCAAGGGCTGCCTCTCGCGGTTTCACGAGTATCTGAGCGTACTGCTCGGCGGAGATTCCGAACGGGCGAGGATCCTCCTCTCCGCGAGAGCCGCCGACGATCCGGCCGATCCGGCCAAGGGCGCGTGATTCTCCGCCCCGTTTTTCGTGGGGACTGTGGTATAGTGGGCGGGAGCGCCGATGAGCCGGGAACCAGAAAAATCAGCCGTAGCCCTATATGTGAGGTATTACCTCTCGCCGTCCGAAACCTTCGTATACAGACAGCTCAAAGGCGTATCCGTCGCGTACCACCCCATCGTTCTCGCCTCGCAGGTTTCGAACCTCGGTCTTTTTCCCACGGGTTTGTTGTTCGCCCAGGGAAAGGGATTCTGCGGGAAGGCGGCGACGCGGCTCTACTGCATGGCCAGGGGGCGCTATACGGCCATCACGCCGTCTCAGTATCTGTTCTGGAAACGAATGCTCGCCCTGCACGCCGTACGTCTCGTCCACGCTCACTTCGGCCATTTCGGATTGGACATGCTCCCCGTGGTGCGGTCGCTGGGGATCCCGCTCGTCGTCACGTTCCACGGGTTCGACGCCTCGAAACTCCTCAGGGATACGCGATACACGGAACAGCTGCAGGGTCTTTTCGCCTACGCGCACGTGATCACCGTGTCGAGAAACATGGCGGAGCGCTTGTCTTCCTTTGGCTTGAAGGATGGCGGTTACACGGTGCACTACATCGGCGTCCCCGTCGAGGAATTCGAGTTCGTCCCTAGACCCGGTGTCGCAGAGAGGATGAAGAAGAACGAATCCGTCACCTTCCTCCAGGTCTCGAACTTCGTGGAGAAGAAGGGG
>CAZYCB010000319.1:0-1942 GCA_964645735.1 uncultured bacterium
GTCGTAGATCGCTTTCGTGCGGACGATCAGAGGACTGTCGGAGGCAGGAGCGAAGTAGAACCCCCCCGACGCCGCGTCCCGGAAACGGCGGATCATCTCGCGTGCGAGCTCGATCGCCGCCGACAAGTGCGCGGCGTCGAAGGTCGTCTCGTAGAGTTCGAGAAGGCCCCACACCACGAACGCGTAGTCATCGAGATTGGCCGGCACCGCCGCCTCGCCATCGCGGTACCGGTGGTAGAGTCCGGCATCGGACGTTTTCATGTTCCCCAGTATGAAATGGACCGCCTTTTCTGCCGCCTCCGTGTAACGGGGTTCGTCGAACGCCCGCGCCGCTTTCGCCAGACTCGCGATCATGAGACCGTTCCAGTCGGCGAGGATCTTGTCGTCCTTGTGAGGACGAACACGCTTCTCGCGCGCGGCAAAGAGAGCTCGGCGAATGTCCTCCAGGCGCCGATGGGCGCCGTCTCGCGGCGCTCTCGTGCCGTCGGTCGTCTGTTCGCCGGATTCCCGCATGTGGAGTATGTTCGCTCCGTCGATCTCCGCCGCGAAATTCCCGCCCGGTTCCACACAAAAGAGATCCGCGGCAACACGCGCATCTTCCTCGCCGAGAACTCCGGCGATTTCCTTCTCGGTCCAGAGGTAGAACTTCCCTTCCACTCCCTCGCTGTCAGCGTCTTCGGCTGAGTAGAACCCTCCGGCGCCGTCTCTCATGTCCCGGAGCGCATACTCGAGCACCTCCTCGGCGATCCTCTTGTACTCGGCGTTACCCGTGGCGAGGAAGCCCTCCGTGTACGCCATCGCGAGAAGAGCCTGATCGTAGAGCATCTTCTCGAAATGCGGCGCGAACCACCGCTCGTCCGTGGAGTAGCGGTGAAAACCGAACCCGATGTGGTCGTAGATGCCGCCGTTCGCCATCGAGCGGAGAGTCCGCTCGACCATCTCCAGCGCATGACCGTCGCCGGTTCGTCTCCAGTACCGGAGCAGAAAGAGAAGGTTGTGCGGTGTCGGAAATTTCGGAGCCTGGCCGAAGCCCCCGTTCTCGGCGTCGAAGCCCTCCGCGAGATCTTCGTACGCGGATCCGAGCGTGTCCGCGTCGGGGTGCCTCTCGCCGGCCCCCTTCGCGAAGATGCGCTCGAGGTGTTCGGTGATCTCGGCGGACATTGCGGAAACCTCGTCCCTCCGCTTCTGCCATGTCGCGGAGATCTGCGGGACGAGTTCCATCATTCCCGGAAGGCCGTAGCGCCCCGCCTTCGGCAGATAGGTGGCGGCGAAAAACGGTTTCGCATCCGGCGTCATGACGACGGAGAGCGGCCACCCTCCGTTGCCTCTCACCATCTGGCACACCGACATGTACACGGCATCGATGTCCGGGCGTTCTTCGCGGTCCACCTTGATGTTGACGAAGACTTCGTTCATGAGAGCGGCGACCTGCGGGTCCTCGAAGGACTCGTGCGCCATCACATGGCACCAGTGACACGTCGAATAACCGATCGAGAGAAAGATCGGTTTGTCCTCGCGCCGGGCCCTGTCGAACGCCTCTTCTCCCCAGGGATACCAATCCACGGGGTTGTCCGCGTGCTGGAGGAGATACGGGCTCTTCTCGAAGATCAGCCGGTTCTTTCCCCGTGGGGGCTGCGGATTGGGTTGTAGAGCTGTCATGGTGTGTGCGTGCTGCGGGGTCGTTGAGAACCCTTCGCGGGAGCGACCGAGGATCGCCCGCCCCCAGGCGGGAAGCCGAGGGAAGCGGAGCTCAGGGTTCTCAAAGACCCTTCAACCCCACGACCCAACAGCTCACCGACGAAGTCTCTCGCCGGCAAAAGCGCCGAGCTTGTCGATCGACTCCGTGAGCGCTTCGAGACCGCCCGCGCGTATGAAGTTCTCCGGCGGAACCTCGAGAATCACCGTCTTGTCGAACCCGCGCTCGATGACGGAAGCGAGCAGG
>CAZYCB010000320.1:0-7733 GCA_964645735.1 uncultured bacterium
CTTCCTTCGCGACGTAGTCCCTTTCCTGTATGATCGACACGATGCTCGCATACGTGCTGGGACGTCCGATTCCCTTGTCCTCGAGTTCCTTGATGAGCGTGGCTTCCGTGTACCGCGGCGGCGGTTCGGTAAAGTGCTGGACGCCATCCACCGACTTGAGAGACAGATGGTCGCCGGCGGACACCGGCGGCAGCTCCTGCTCTCCGTTCGGGATGGCCTCGTCGTAAACGTTGAGGAATCCCGGGAAAGTCAACACGCGCCCGTTCGCCTTCAGCTGATGTTTACCCGCCGAGATCACGACCTCGGTCGTGTCGTAACGGGCGTTCGCCATCTGCGACGCGACAAACCGGCGCCATATCAGTTCGTAGACGGCGAGCTGGTCCTTCTTCAAAAACGGCTTGACCGACTCGGGCGTCCGGTGGACATCCGTCGGCCGTATGGCTTCGTGGGCGTCCTGCGCCTCTTTGCGCTGACGGAACGCTCTCGCCGTCTCGGGCACGAACTCGGCCCCGAACGTTCCCTCGATGAAGTCGCGGGCCGACTCCCGGGCCTGCGAGGAGATACGCACCGAGTCCGTTCTCATGTAGGTGATAAGACCCACACGCTCGCTGTCTCCGACGTCGATGCCCTCGTAGAGCTGCTGGGCGATCATCATGATTCTCTTCGGCGAAAAGCGCAGCGCGCGTGCGGCGTCGCGCTGGAGCGTACTCGTGATATACGGCGGTTGCGGGTTTCTCTGCTTTTCTTTCCGGACGACGTCCGTGACAGAATAATCGCTCTCGCGGAGCTCCTCCAAAACGGCGTCGACATCTTCCTTCTTTTTGAGATCCGCTTTCCGTTCCCCCACGCGGGTGAGCCTGGCGGGGAGTTCCTCGCCTTTCGGCGTCAGAAGAACCGCCTCGACGGTCCAGTACTCCTCCGGAACGAACGCCTCGATCTCCGACTCCCTCTCGCAGACGAGACGGAGTCCCACCGTCTGGACCCTTCCGGCGCTCAGCCCGTAGTAGAAAATCTGCCAGAGAATCGGGCTTATCTGGTATCCCACGAGCCGGTCGAGCACCCGCCGCGCCTGCTGGGCATCCACCTTGTGCTGATCGACAGCGGTCGGATTCTGGATCGCTTCGAGAATCGCCGACTTCGTGATCTCGTTGAAGATGATTCGCTTGATGTTGTCTTGGGTTTTCGCGAGGTACGTCTGGAGATGCCACGCGATCGCCTCACCCTCGCGATCCATATCGAGGGCGAGCAGGACCTCGTCGGCAGCTTTCGCTTCCTTCTTGATCTCCGAGAGCACCTTTTGCTTGCCGCGGGAAACGACGTACCGGGGGGAGAAGCCGTTGTCGATGTCGACGCCGAGCTCGTTCTTGGGCAGATCCATGACATGGCCGACCGAGGCCAGCACCTTGTAGTTCCTCCCGAGGAACTTCTTGATCGTGCTCGCCTTTGCCGGTGACTCCACGATGACCAGAGAATGTTTTGCCATTGCCGTAAGAACAGCGACACGCAAGTCACGAAACTTGCGGGCCGTGCGGTTAATCACCTAAGAGCTTATTCTTGTTTACGTTATAGAAGTAAAATCGTCGACGATATCGAACGAATCGTCGTCGTGGTCCTCTCCGCCCACGTTGAAGATCACCGATCCCGCGAGTGTCTTGAGTTCCCCGAGCGGCAGCTTTTCGCCTCCAATCGGCAGGATCCTCGTCACGATCTTCTCGAACTGATCCTGATCGATGATCCCGAGGTTCTGCAGGTGGAGGAGATACCCGTACGCCTCGCTGTCGAGGCACATCGACTCCCACGGGCTCAACACGCGGTGCGCCGGCTTAGCTGCGCTTCCCGCATAGAGGAAGGCCGAACAGCGCTGCGACGAGAGCCAGAACATCGCCTGCTCTATCTCTTTCGAGGAATACCCGCGGCCGACGAGTTCCTGATCGAGTTCCCGAAGGGACTTGCCCTTGTACTCGCTCAGCTCGGCTACGAGAACGACGAGATCGATCAATCTGTTTACCATGGTTGTGCCCCTCCCGCCGCGGACTAGCAAACACCATGCTAGACGAGTTGGGCATAGAAAGATAAACCCCGGTCGCCCTGGGGTGCAATCCTTATTTTTGGGGTATAAGGGAGGATTCCGCCCATTTGCCGCGACCGCGGGGTGCGGCCTCCCGAACCCTCACGCACCGTGGCATCTCTTGTATTTCTTGCCACTTCCGCAAGGGCACAGGTCGTTCCGGCCGACTTTCTCGAACGACCGGACCTTCGGCCGCAAGACGGCGTCGGGGCCCGGTTGACTCAGGGCGGCGTCCGTGGCTGCCGATGCCCCCATCCCCTTGTGCTCCATCGCGTAGACGCTGCTTTCCTGGTGGACCGCTTGAGCGGCCGCGAGATCCCTGCGCGTTTTCGGCCGCACGGCGATCCTCGCATGGAAGAACGAATGAAGGGCGTCCCGGTCGATCGTGGCGTTGAGGTCACCGAAGAGGGCGAAGGCCTCCTGCTTGTATTCGATGAGAGGATCCTTCTGCGCGTACGCCCTGAAATGAATTCCCTCCTTCAGGTAATCGAGTTCGTGCAAATGATCCATCCATTTCTCGTCGATCGTCTGGAGGAGCACGTACTTCTCGAACTCTCTGACGACGTCCTCGCTCCCCAGCTCCTCCCCGAGGTAGCGTTCGCGGGACTCCAGGGCCTCGTACGCGCGGGCGCGGACGTACTCGAGCAGCTCGTCCTCGTTCTTCCGCTCGTCCCTGTCACCGAACGGAGGGAACGAGAAGAGAAACGTATTCTCGAGATCGGCGAGAAGCTCGCCGAGCCGCCAGTTCTCCGGCAATTCCTTGGGGTCTACGTATTCGGCGGCCTTCGTTTCGACGACCCCGTCGATCATCGATTTGATGATGTCAGCGAGGGCGGACGCCTGCATGATCTCGTCCCGCCGTCCGTAGATCACTTCCCGTTGTTTGTTCATGACATCGTCGTAGTCGATCAGCCGCTTGCGGATGTCGAAGTTGTAGTTCTCGACCCGCTGCTGCGCCTTCTCGATCGCCCGCGTGACCAGTTTGTGCGTGATGACCTCGCCTTCCTTGACGCCCAAACGATCCATGACGCCGGAGATGCGGCCTGAACCGAAGAGACGCATGAGATCGTCCTCGAGCGACAGGAAGAAGAGCGACGACCCCGGATCTCCCTGCCGGCCCGCGCGGCCGCGGAGCTGCCGGTCGATACGCCGGGCCTCATGACGCTCCGTCCCGATGATGTGAAGTCCGCAGGGCACGTCTTTCTCGCATTCGATCGGGTTGATCGTCTCGCCCCCCTTCGCCGTCCATGTGCTCTTCCCCGACCCGATCCCGCACTCGTCGCAGTGGACGACGCTCGGATCGAGCTTGATGTCCGTACCGCGCCCGGCCATATTCGTCGCGATGGTCACCGCTCCGGCTTTCCCCGCGAGCGCGACGATTTCCGCCTCGCGCTGGTGGTACTTCGCGTTGAGGACATTGTGCTTAATGCCGCGTCTCTTGAGAAGACGGCTGATCAGTTCGGACACCTCCACCGACACCGTGCCCATGAGCACCGGGAGGTTCTTCTCGTGGAGCCGAACGATCTCGTCGACGGTGGCCATGTACTTCTCGCGCTTGGTCCGATAGATCCTGTCGTCGTAGTCTATGCGCCTCACGGGCTCGTTCGTCGGCACCACCGAAACATCGAGCTTGTAGATCTTGTGGAACTCCCCCGCCTCGGTCGCCGCCGTTCCGGTCATACCGGCGAGCCTTTCGTACATGCGGAAGTAGTTCTGGAGCGTGATGGTGGCAAGCGTCTGCGTCTCGCCTTCGATCTTGACCTGTTCCTTGGCCTCGAGAGCCTGGTGGAGCCCGTCCGAGAACCTCCGCCCCGGCATCAGACGTCCGGTGAATTCGTCCACGATGATGACCCGGTCGTCCTGGACGACGTACTCGACGTCCTTCTCGAACAGCGTGAAGGCTTTGAGGAGCTGGTTGAAGTTGTGGATCGCGTCCGATTTCGCCGCGTAGGCACGGTAGACATCGTCTTTTCTCTTGATCCTCTCCGGTGGCGCGAGGCTCGCGTCGTCGTCGAGTCTCTTGATCTCCTCGCTCACGTCCGGCAGAACGAACTGGTCCCTGTCCTGCGGGGTGAGCGCCTCCCGCCCCTTTTCGGTGAGGTTGATCATGTTGCCCTTCTCTTCGATGACGTAGAAGAGCTCTTCGTCCAGTTCGTGGAGCCTCTTTTCCCTCATCAAGTCGGCCTCGGCGCGCGCAATCATCTTGTCGACGCCGGGCTCTTTTTTGATCTTCAGGAAGCGCTTGTTCTTCGGATCCCCGCGGCTCACCTTGAGCAGCGCCTCCGCGACGTCTACGCTCGCTTCGGCGCCGTCGAGATTCTGTTCCGCGGCGGCAAGCAGATCGCTGACGAGACGGCTCTGGAGCGAAACGACCCTCTCGACATTCGGCCGGAGCTTCGCGAAAAGGTCCGACGACTGACTCGCCACGACCGGCCCCGAAATGATCAGAGGGGTTCTCGCTTCGTCGACGAGAACGCTGTCCACTTCATCCACGATGCCGTAGTAGTGCTTGCGCTGGACCTTGTCCTCCAAGCGCGTCTTCATGTTGTCGCGCAGATAATCGAACCCGAACTCGTTGTTGGTGCCGTAGGTGATGTCCGCGTCGTACGCGGCCTTGCGCTCCTCGTTCGACATATCGGCCTGTATGCAGCCAACGCTGATGCCGAGGAGTTCGTAGACCTTTCCCATCCACTGCGAATCGCGGCGGGCGAGATAGTCGTTCACGGTCACGAGGTGAGCCCCGCGGGCCGTGAGGCCGTTGAGGTAAAGAGGCATCGTCGCGACCAGCGTTTTTCCTTCGCCCGTGGCCATCTCGGAGATGGACCCGCCGTGCAGGGCGATCGCGCCGGCTATCTGCACGTCGAAGGGGACCATCGCCCACGCCGTCTCTATCCCGCAGACGTCCCACGACTTGCCCACCAGGTACTTGCATCCGGCTTTGACGAGCGCGAACGCCTCCGGCAGAATGGCGTCGACATCCTCTCCCCCAGCGAGCCGCTTCCGGAATTCCTCCGTCTTGGCGTGGAAATCCGCCTCGGTGAAGCCGTAGAACGACTCGGCGATTCTGTTGACTTCCTCGAGAGCGGGCGCGGTCTTTTTGAAATCGCGCTCCGATTTCGACCCGAACAGCTTGAACAGCAGACTATTCTTCATGATTGTTCCCCGTTTACAGTCGCCTGCAAACTAGCAGAAACCCGCCTGATGCGCAAGAGCCCGGTCGGACCCGAGCCCGCGCGAGCGGATGCGGATTCGTACGATGGGAGTACCGCGAAGCGAGCTAGATCTCCCGGACGTCGACGGCTTCCAACCCCCGTTGTCCTTCTTTCACGTCGAACCGCACCTCTTCCCCTTCTTTGAGGGTCTTGTAGCCGCCCTTGCGAATCGACGAGTAGTGGACGTAGATCACGTCCTTGCTGTCGCTCTCGATGAAGCCGTACCCTTTCTGATCATTGAAGAAACTGATGACACCCCTTGGCATCTTCGCCATCCTCCTTTCGGGTCGCTTCCAAGAAAACCCTTCCGCTCGCTTCTACACGCGCCCCTCCCCGAAATTCCATCGTTCTGCGCTCTCACCGCGCCGTGGCCGAAGGCGATCGCTCGCCCCGCAGGCTCAGGCAGACGAAGTCGCCCCGGTTCGTACCGAAATACACGCTTTTCTCGTCCCCGGCGGGCGACGAGTAGACCTCGCCCCCGGCGTCGAACGAAGCGAGAAGACGGCCGCTGGCCGCTTCGAGGGCGTAGAGCCGGCCGTCGTAGCACCCCGCATACACGATCGCATCCTGAACCAGCGGCCTGGCAAGGACGACGTCTCCTGTCCTGAACCTCCACACCAACGACCCATCGGCGAGATTGAGACAGTAGAGGAAACGGTCGTTGGATCCGACGAAGACTCGTCCATTCGCGATGGCGACGGAAGACTTGACCGCTGCGCCCGTAGCATAGTGCCACCGCTTCGTCCCTGTCCCCGCGTCCAAACCGTACACCTTTCCGTCGGCGCCTCCCGTCACGACAACTCCCTGCTCCACGGCCGGCGATGCCGCAGCCGGTCCACCGACATTCGACCGCCACACCACCCGGCCATCGGCGGCCGAGAGAGCGTAGAGAAATCCGTCGTACGAGGGCATGAAGACCACTCCACCTGCCGATGCGGGAGACCCTCTGATTCGCCCTCTCGTTTGCCGCTTCCACAGCGTCGCCCCATCCCCCGCCGCGAACGTGTACGCATAACCGTCGAAACTTCCCACGACCACACGATCATCCACCGCCTCGGGCGAACTCACCACTTTCGCCGGCAGCCTCCTGCTCCAGATTTCCTTTCCCGTCCGTCCGTCGACGGCGTACACCTTGCCGTTGTAGTCGGCCACGAACACGCGCCCGCCGCGTACCTCGGGCGACGCGCCGATACCCGCGCTCGCGTTGAACTTCCACAACATCGCTCCGGTGGCGCGCTCGAGTGCGTAGAGATTCCCGTCTCTGCACCCGAATACGACGCATCCCTCGAAGAAAACCGGCGATGACGTGACTTCGCCCGTGTACGTCTTGCGCCACACCTCCGAGAGTCGAATCGCATCCAGCTTCGGCGCGGACGCGCCGTTCGAGCTTTCGTCCCGCACTCCCGTCGGACGACGAGCGGCAGCCGTGCTCTCCTTCTTCGACACGTCGGACCGCTCCTCGCCTTTGGGACGGCCCCGTTCGCCCCCCCACAGGATACCGATGAGCATACCGACAACCGCTATTCCCGCAGCGATCACCCAGCCCCGCCGCCGAAACCACCGCCCCCAGATGCGCGGCGCCCGCCGACGCGGCTCGTCGGCGGCACGTTCCACGGACGCATCAGGCGCTCCGAACCGCACCGCGAGAATCCTGCGCTTCACGAACGGCGATACAATAGATTGCCGCACGGCCCTGTCGTCTTCGGCCCTCGCAGAACCGACCCATGCGGGTGCGGACAACGCGTCGAGAACGGCTTGCTTTTCCCCGCCCCCGCACCCAAGCACAAGCGTCATTCCTCCGAAGCGAGCGTGATCGAGCTTGAGCACCGCGAGAAGACCTCTGAGACTCGTCGGGAACAATTCCCGCTGCACTTCCCCCCGATCGAGATGGAGTCTCTCCACACCTCCGCCCCCCATTTCGACGACGGGAGTGATCTTCTGCCCCGAGCACAGGAGCACCTCCGAAGCCCGCGACGTCAGCACGTAGATGGCGTCCACGCTTCGAAGAACCACATGTATCCCAACGGTCTTCCAGTTTTCGACCGCCACGCGGCTCTCCCTCGACAGGCCATCGTAGCGCGAAAGCAGATCTTCGAGAAAGTCGAGGGGAGGACGGAGGTTCTCGAGGGACAGATACGCCGCGACGGTGGTTCTGTACGCTTGGAGGAGAAACTCGTACGGAACCACCGGACTCTCCTGAAAGAGGAGGTGGATGCTGCGGTCGCAGCTCGAGTACTCCGAATAAATGAGGTCGCGGGTTGGCTCTGTCTCGGGATGGAAGGTGAGCTCTTTGTCCATAGAAATCGGCCCTGGCGCCAAGAGAGTCTATGGACGGAGATGGGAGATGTCAACGGCTGATTTTGCGAGAAGACAAGGGAGGACAAGCGATAATCGGTATCACGCTTGCGTAGAACGATTGTTCGGCTTGCTTCCAAAGAGGGAGGAGAGCATCC
>CAZYCB010000321.1:0-5166 GCA_964645735.1 uncultured bacterium
ATCTGCTGGAGCGACATGAACCGGAGCGCGATGATCCGCGTGCCGCTGTCGTGGTCCAAGGTGAGCGACCTCTCGCTCAAACTCAATCCACAGCAGAAGACGCGGTTCCAGAGACCCGGCAACCGGCAAGCGGTCGAGATCCGGAGCCCGGACGGGAGCGCGCTCGTCCATCTGCTTCTCGCCGGGATAACGATGGCGGTGGATTGGGGGATGGCGCAGAGCGAATCCCTCGAGATCGCCGAGAAGCTCTACGTGACCGGAGACATTCACCGCAACAGCAAGCTGCTCGGAGCGCTCCCGTCGCTTCCGAGGAGCTGCGTCGAATCGTCGCGGATCATTCTCGAAAAGAGGGATTTGTACGAGAGGGGAGACGTCTTTCCGGGGAGCGTCATCGATTACATTGCGGCGTCGCTCGCGGATGAGGACGACGAGAACCTGAACCGGTACCTCGCCGGTCTCGCCGAGGACACGCGCAAGCTCGAAGCCAGGAAAGTCATGCACAAGGACGTGCACAGTCACTGATCGCCCCCGGACCTTCGGAAGACTTCCGCGAAAACTCTGCTCGCGGGCAGGTTGCCGGCCGCCGGGTGCGAGACGCCCGAGAGGTCCCGCGCGATGGACGATTCCGAAAGCCGCGAACCTGTGGAACTCCCCATCGACGGCGTGCTGGACCTGCACACGTTCAAGCCGCGCGAAGTCAAAGAACTCGTCGCGGATTATCTCGTCGAGTGCAGGAAGCGAGGGATTCTCGAGGTGAGAATCATACACGGGAAGGGAACGGGAACACTCCGGCGTACGGTGGAATCCGTTCTCGAAAAGCGCCGCGATGTGGTTTCGTACCGGCTGGCTCAGGAAAGGGGAGGAGGCTGGGGCGCGACGATCGTAGTGCTGAAGCCGCTCGATGAGGCGTGAGGGCTCTCAACGACCCCGCCGCACACCAACCCGGTGAAACGGTTTCGATCTGGAGTGTGTCTATTATGACTGACCATTCATCCGCAGTGATTAAGCTCCCGTCTCCGCGAACGGATAGCGATGTCTCCGTCGAAAAGGCGATCGAGCGCCGGCGGTCCGTGCGGGAATTTTCGGAGGCTCCAATGAGCCTCGCCGATCTCTCTCAGCTTCTCTGGGCCGCGGAGGGAGTCACGGGCCGCGGGGAACTTCGCGCCTCGCCCTCGGCGGGAGCGACGTACCCTATCGAGATCTACGTTGTCACGTGACGCGTCACGGGTCTTTCCGGCGGAATCTTCAAATACAGGCCGGAGACGCACGATCTCGTCCGCACGCACGAGGGCGATGTCCAACGACAGTTCGCGCGGGCGTCCGTGGGACAGAGCTGCGTCGAGGAAGCCGCGGCGGTCATCGTTTTCGCCGCGGTCTACGAGCGGACGACGGGAGTCTACGGCCAGCGGGGAATCCGCTACGTCGACAACGAGATCGGGCACACCGCCGAGAACGTGTGGCTCCAAGCGGTGGCGCTGGGTCTCGGTACGGTAGCGGTGGGGGCTTTCGACGATGACGCCGTCGCGGAGGAGCTCCATCTCGAACGCAGTGAAAAACCGCTCTATCTTCTTCCCATCGGCAAGCCAAGATAGCGCCGCGCGCGCCGCGTTCTTTCGCGGCCTGCGGGAAGCCGCGTCTATTCGATTCTCTTCACCCACGAACCGATCTTCTTGGCGACCGTGCCCGACGACGGCGGATCGTAGTTCGAGAGCACGATCACCGTGTAGCCGCTCCGGGGATGCGTCTCGACGGAGGCGTTGATGCCCGGAGCGCCGCCTGCAATCCCCATGCCTTCGCCCGCGAACCGGGCGGCTTCGGGCGCTGCGAGTTTTCCAGCCTCGAGGGCGAGGATCCACTTCAAAAGATCCTCGGCCGTGGAGTATCCGCCCCCCGCCGAGCTTCCGCGCGCGGGGCGCGTGTACATGTTGTTGCGCCGGGGCTCGCCGGCGTGCTCGTCGCCATCCCACACGCGCGTGTACCCGCTCGCGACGTTCCCGGTCGGGACATCGGCGTCGAGATATCCCGTGTGCGTCATCCCCGCGGGCTTGCAGATGTTGTCCCGCACGTAGTCGTAGTAGTCCTGTCCACTCGCTTTCTCGATGATGAGCCCGAGAACGATGTAGCCTCCATTCGAATACTCCCGCTTCGAGCCGGGCTCGAAGCGGAGCGGATCGTCGGCAAAGAGCGGGAGGTAGTCGTCAAGTGTGCGAATCTGGTTCTTCGGCGTCGCGTCGAACTTGTTGCCGAAAAAATCGCCGATGCCGCCGGCCATCTCCAGAAGCTGGGCGATCGTGACTTTCGCGGCGGCGTCTTCGTTCGGGTAATCGGTCAGGTACTTGCCGATCGTGTCGTCGAGGGAGAGCTTCTTCTGACCCGCGAGCTGCTCGATGGCGATGCGAGTGAAAAACTTGTTGATCGAACCCAGATTGAAGCGCGTATCGACCTGATTGGGAACGTCGTACTCTTTGCTCGCCAGCCCGTACGCGTGCTTCAGAACGGGTGTGCCGCCTTTGGCGACGAGAACGACGCCCGAGAACTCGTCTTTCGCTGCGAGGTCGTCGAGATAAGCCTCGGTCTTCGACGTGAGGTCCGCCTCGCTGACCAGGCCCGCGGCTTCTTCGAGGTCAGGCTCCTCGGTCATCTCGATCCGAATCCCGAGCAGCTTGTGCGGCTTCTCCGCCTCGAATTCGAAGGCGAGTTCGAGCCAATCTCCTGAGGCGGACCGAGCCGCGACGGTAACGGCGTCCTCTTTGGCCTCCAGAATCTTCGCGGGCTCGAGCGTCGAAAGATCGCTCTTTAGCCCGCGCTGCATGGCCATGCGCTCATCGATCGAGCGGGTTTTGAGCGCCTGGGCGGAGAGGTTGTCTTCGAGGTAGGCCTTGATGCTCTTTTCATCCGTGCTGTTGAACGCTTCGAAAAAGGCGGCGGCCCGCTTTCCCGCATCGGTATTCGGGAAAGCGACCCCCGCCGTCTGGGTGGGGCGAAACGAAGACGCGAGCACGAGGAGAATCAACGAAGCCGTGGCGACAGATTGTCTCATGAGCGGTTCCTTTCGCTGCGGGTGGGGCCGACGGACCGTGGCCTCCGGGTGGCCGGTTGCTCGACAGACATGTTATACTCGTCGCCGCCTGTAAGGATCCACGAAGTTAAGGTATGGAGCACATTATCTGCACGATGTTGCCTGCAAGCGCCGCCCAGCCGCACGGCTGGGTGCTCTTTCTCGTCGTCGGTCTCGTAGGCGGCCTGGGCCTCTTCCTCTACGGCCTCCATCTTTCGAGCCACGGGTTGAGGCGGACGGCCGGAAGCCGTCTGCGCGCGATACTTGGCACGATCACGAACAACCGCTTGGTCGCCGTTTGCGCGGGGGCGTTCGTCACCATGGTCGTCCAGAGCAGCAGTGCGACGACCGTGATGCTCGTGAGCCTCGTGCAGGCGCAGCTCATGACCTTCGCGCAGACGCTTGGGATCATTCTCGGCGCGGACATAGGAACGACGATCACCGTCCAGCTCATCGCGTTCAAGGTCACCGACTACGCCTTGTTGATCGTCGGCGTGGGAGCCCTCGTGACGATCGCGTCGAAGCGCAAGTTGAAGGACATCGGCGAGACGATTTTCGGAATCGGTCTCGTTTTCTACGGACTCCATGTCATGTCACAGGCCGTCGAGCCGCTGAGGACGTTTCCGCCTTTTCTCGACGTGCTGCTCGAACTCGAGCATCCGCTCGTCGGCTTCGCCGCGGGGCTCGTCGTCACCGCGGTGATTCAGGGCAGCTCCGCGTTCATCGGAATCCTCATCGCGCTCGCCCGGCCGGGCCTGCTGACCTTCGATGCAGCGATCCCGCTTCTCTTGGGCGCGAACGTGGGAACGAGCTTCACCGCGATCCTCGCCGCGTGGAACGCTCGCCGCGAAGCCCAACGCGTGGCGCTCGCCCACACGCTTTTCAAAGCGGCGGGGGCTCTCATTTTCATCGCGTGGATTCCTGCGTTCGCCGATTTCATACGATGGATGACGCCGGGGGTGGAGGCGGGCGCGGGCGCCGCAGCTGTCACGGACGCGGCGGCATCGGTGCCGCGACAGATCGCGAACGCCCATACGGTTTTCAACCTGGCCCTGACCGCTTTTTTCCTGCCCTTCGCTCCCGTTGCGGCGCGGGTGATCACGCGGATCCTTCCCGACAGAGAGGAGGTCGACAGGGAACCCTTCAAGACGAAGTACCTCGACGACTCGATGATCGGGACGCCGGCGCTCGCCCTCAATCTCGCCAAGGCCGAGGTGCTCCGCATCGGCGGCATCGTGATCGAGAACGTGGAAAAGATCGTTGCGCCCTTCGTCGACCGCGACGAGAGCGTTCTCGACGAGATCGACGTGAACGAGCAGAGGATCGACGTCCTCACGGAGAAGGTGAGCGATTACCTGAGGCGCGTCGGCCGGCAGAACATCGCGGAGGAACGCGTGAACGAAGTGTTCCAGGTGATGTACACGGCTACGGAACTCGAGCTCATGGCGGACATCGTATCGAAAACGCTGCGGCCGAGGGCGGAAAAGTGGCTCGAAGGGGATCTCTCGTTCTCCGAAGAGGGAAAGGCGGAGATCCTCGACTACCACGTGCGAACCATGAAGCAGATCAGCCGGGCGCTCGAGGTGTTCAAAGATTTGAATCTCGAGAAGGCCGAGGCGATGAGGCGCAAACACCGGAAGTACCGGTCGATGGAGATGGACTTCATGCGGACCCACTTCGAGAGGCTCCGACGAGACGTTCCCGAGACGATCGCCACCACGGAAGTCCATCAGGACCTCATCGAGCAGTTCGCGCGCATCACGAGCCACGCGACGAACATCGCACGCATGTTCCTCGCCTGGTCGGCGGAGAAGCAAGAGACAGAGCCCGGTATCGGTCGTGGAGCGTTGTAATGCTCCCCCGAACGGCAACGCGCTTCTCGAACGGACGCATGATCAGAAAAGAAAACTCTGCGAAAGGAGTTGACCCATGGCTTCGACACCCGAAAACGCCGCCTCCGCCGTTTTCAATATGGCGGATCTTGTGGCGTGGCAGAAGGATTCTGTGGTGAGCCGGACGCTCATCAAGCAGGACAAAGGAACGATCACGCTCTTCGCGTTTGACAAGGGGAGCGCGCTCTCGGAGCATACGGCGCCCTTCGACGCGCT
>CAZYCB010000322.1:0-3805 GCA_964645735.1 uncultured bacterium
GTAGAAGATCATGAAGGCCGTGTCGCGGACCTTCACGTACCGCGGGTCATCGTACATTTGACCGACCACGGCCTGCAGGTTGCCCTTGAAGAGCCCGTTCCCGAAAGCGATGATGAAGAGGCCCAGAAGCGTGAACGGCAGAGACATCCCCGGGATCGCCATCAGGACGTAGCCGGAGAACATGACGACGATACCCACGCCGATCACCAGTTTGTATTTGCTGGTGGCGTCGGCGATCATGCCTCCCATCAGGGCGAGGGCGTAGATTCCCAGATAGAACCAGGAGTAATAACTGCCGGCGTTTTCAGCGGACAGGCCGAACCTGGCCTGGAGAAAGAGCACCAGGATCGCCATCATTGTGTAGAACCCGAAGCGTTCTCCCATGTTCGAAAAGAACGCTACGACGAGTCCCTTAGGGTGATTCTTGAACATAGAACCTCCTGGAAGAAGGTGGGATCATAGGCAACGGGGAAAGAGATGTAAAGAGATCTTGGCGGCTTGCGCTATTTTGGGGTCCCTGTCTATGGGAGGGGGACAGGGAATGCGAATGCCGGATTCCCGCCGCCTCCACCAACGCAATGAATTCGAACCGTCATCAGCTCCGCAGCTGGTTCTTAATCCTGCGTCGATAGTTGCGACAAGAAGCAAACGGATTCTCGAGCCATGCCCGCTGCTCAAGGCGGAGCCTGCGGACAGCCGGACACACGTCTCGTCTGAGCGGGTTCGCCGCTTTGGGTTGGTTAACGGGTCCTGACCGCGAGAGGAAAGGTCACCTTGATTGATGCCGGCACCCTAGACGGGAACCGGAAGAGGGAAGCAGTGTTGACTAACTGGTTAAAATGATATACAATTACTGCGATTCGGGATCGAGAGAGGACGAAAGACACAACGGGCAAGGGCCGCCGGCTCCTGTTCTGAGGCCGAGTTCGCATCGGGACGTGGGTTTACATCGTTGGGTCCCCGTTGGGGGTTTGGCGCTTCTGCTCGCCTTTCGCCGCTCCTTAGCGTTTGGGCTCTCTTCAGTTCCCGAGTGAGCGATCTGTGTGCAGCCGTTTAAGAGCAGAGGGCATGCGCCGAAAGTCCCCGCGCCTACTTGTGCTCTCGCCTGGGAACGGGGGAAGATCATGAATAGGGTTTTGACTCTCGCCTTGTGTATTTCCTTTCTGTTTTCACTCCTCGCCCATGCCGCCAAAAGACCTCGAAACGCGCCAATGATCGGTGACTCGATGTTTCAAACGGCGGTGGCCTCCACAACCATGCTCGGCTGGTGGCAATTCGACACTGCAGGTGGAGTTCCGACGAAGCAAGGATGGACAGAGCACGACCTCACCGCGCAGCTCGCGACGTATTTCCACGTCGATGGCGCTGCCACGACAGGTGGCTGCCACGGCTTTGCCGCTGTCGCTGGCGCGCATTCGATGTGGTGCGGACAATGGGTCACAACCACCGATCCCTGGTGCGGATGGACGGCCCTGCCGGGCTACGGTAACAACTGGTCGCAGGATCTGGCGATGAACCCGACCATGACTGCCACCACATTGACCTACACGATCATGTGGGACTCGGAGCCCGGGTACGACTTCACCTACGTTCAGTGGTGGGATCCCGTCAACTCGATCTGGGTTGATGACGCCCTCGCGAACGCAGGTGCGGGGTCGTACACGAGCGGTCCGGCCAATGGCGATCCGGGTGGACCGTACACCGAGACCTTGACGTCGCCGTACGGCGCGACGAAGGTTCGTTCCCACTTCTCCTCCGACGGAGCGAAGAGCGATGAAGACGGTCTCTGGGACACCGTGGGTGCTGTCAACCTCGATGACCTCTCGACCAACGGTGGTGCGGTGGAGGACTTCGAAGCTGAGGCTTGCGGCGCTCAGCAGTCGTCGGACGCCAAGTGGGTAGCCGCGATCACTCCTCCGTTCGGTCTCTACTCCGGCTTGGTGTCCGGGGCGCAGATCCTCCAGGAGGATCCGTGTGCGAATCCGCTGTCGAACATGTGGGAGTTCTTCGACAATCCGGCAACGACGAACTACGCGTGCGGCGGCTGGCCGCTCCAGGGCGCTGTGGCGTACGGCCCGGATGCCAACGGCCTCTACATGACCAACGAAGTCTGGTCGCCGTGGGTGCCGATCTCGGGATCGGGCAATCAATACAGACTTCAGTTCCTCGTCTACAAAGATCTTCCTTTGGACAACTTGTTGTTCTTCACCTGGGGGGTACGCACGAGAGATGGCAGCGGTTGCCCCGTAAACTGGGCCGACGAAGGGTACGTGTACTACGGTGGGCACAAGTTTTGGCTCAGAGAGTGGTACGAGCTGGGGGAGTTCGTTCCGCCCGGCGCGGTGGACATCCAGGTCGCGCTCGGCGCGATTGATATGTGCCGGGACTGGTGCGGGGTTTACGGCACAGGGGGCTGCCATAGTCATGCACCCCTTTTCGATCAGGTCAAGTTGGTGCGTGTGGGCGTATCGGGACCACAGTGGAGTGTCCGGCATGTCGAACTCTTCCAGGACAACTTCCCCGAGGAGGGCGGAGTGGGCCCGTCCGACTACGCGCGGTGCGACATGGCGCAGGATATCCTTCCAGCCAACAACGGTGGGATACTACCCGGAGATTCAACGTTCGTGAGGGTTAGCGATCCGAACGGTCTTGCGTTAGACGCGACGGGTGGCCGTGCCCGCAAAGCGGTCTACGCGTTCGTGAAAGTGACCGACCGGTTCGGGGCTTCGAGGCCGTACACCGCGGCTCAGATTCAGTCGCCGGACAATAAATCATACGCGGCCGACGCATCGGGACTCCTCCGCTACCCGTATGTGGCGGCCGTGTCGCCTACGGGCTGGTATGCGTACCGGTTTGACTACACGCAGACCAACTCGGGCGGCCGTATGACGAACGGCTTCTGCTGCGACCTTATGGACCTCGGGTCCGGCGCAACGGGTCCTCACTACAAGCACGCGAACGAGAACGTCGCGGCCAACGTGGGAATCTTCGCCCCGGGAGACGTGGTCAACTACTTCTTTGCGGCAAAAAACACGTTGAATCAGTGGAGCTATTTCCATCGGACGCTAGCGGGGCAGGGCAACAGTGAAACGACAACGAACATCAGTATTGCCATCGCGGATCCGATGGAGTGGTCGGTGCTCCCCGACAGGGGACGTTTCTCCGGCGACCTGGGCGACATCCTTTATGTCGACGACGCCGACGACCGCGGCGGTCCGGCCCAGATCTACTTCGACTGGGCGTTCCAGTACCTGAACATCAAGGACCGCGTCGACCGGTTCGATATACTCGACCCGTCGGCATTTGCGGGCAACAGTCTGGCATCGCGGGTCAAGAGCGTCGTTAATCAGATCATCGGGGACCCCACAGAGGTTTATCAGAAGATCCTGTGGGACTCGGATAACCGTGAGTCGGGACTTATCGGCGACGGTGGAACTGCGAATGGAGGGAGCAGCGCCAACAAGTCCGATGACTTCGGGCTCTGCTACACGTTCCTCCATCAGCACCCGGATAACCCGGGCTGGGCGTACTGGGGCGACAACGTCGTCGTCGACTGGTCGAACCTGACCGGTCTCGGCGCTATGAACGTTAAGAGCATCTACATGAACCACGTGCTCGTGAACCAGGACCAGCGGATGATCACGGGGATCATCTCCCCGAAGGTCCTCCCGGTGGCTCTCTCCCCGTGGGTTCCTGAGACGTTCTATGCGTTCGGCGGCTGCCCGATCATCAATGCTTTCGACTGCGTCGACAAGGCGAATGCTCCGGCGGCCGTCTATCAGACCACGCCGAACGCAGCGGGTAC
>CAZYCB010000323.1:0-1547 GCA_964645735.1 uncultured bacterium
CCGATGCCGATGAGGCACTCCCAGACAGCAAGAATGAACACCGCCGTTGCAGGAGTAAGAACGCCGAACGAAAGCGCCGACATGGTGGTTCCGGCGAGAGACTGTGCCGGGCTCAGGCCGGGGAAGAACTTGAGAACGCCAAACCACAGGAAGACCACACCGAGGCTGAAACGGAGAAGCCTGAAACAGACGCCGATGCAGAAGGCCATCGGGATCTTCCCGAACTTCGCCTGGGCATGGCCCATGAACAGATGGATCCTTTACAACAGGGCGTCTGTTGATAAAGACGGCCAGCCGTGGGATTCCGCTCGAGCGGTCATCAGGTGGGACGGTGTGAAATGGGAAGGCGATGTCGCCGACGGCGGAGCGCCCCCGCTATCAAAAGCGGGCGGAAAAAGTCCCTTCATTATGCTCAAGGACGGCCTGGGACAGCTCTACGGCACGGGCCTTGTTGACGGTCCGATGCCCGAACATTATGAGCCGATCGAGACCCCGGTGCGGAACCACGGGTTCTCCGGACAGCTCAGCAATCCCTGCGCCAAGATCGTCGAGAGTGACTTGGACAAGATCGCGGCGCCGGCTGACCCGAACTACCCCATCGTGCTCACCACCTACAGCATGACCGAGCACTGGTGCGGCGGCAGCGAAACGAGAAACGTCCCGTCCCTCCTCGAGGCTGAGCCGATGATCTATGTCGAGATGAGCCATGAGCTGGCCGCCGAGAAGGGGATCAAGAACGGCGACCCGGTCATCGTGGAAAATATCCGCGGCAGGGTCGAGGCGGTCGCCATGGTAACGGTCCGGATGACGCCATTGCGGATCCAGGGCAGGATAATCCACCTGATCGGCATGCCCTTCGCCTTCGGATGGACCAAGAAAGGCATCGGCGACGCCACGAACCGCCTGACCATCTGGGCCGGGGACCCGAACACCTCGATACCGGAATATAGGCGTGCTGCGTGAACATCAGGAAGGCGGACACGGTAACCGAGCTTTCCTACGATAAACCAACCGGAGGAGAACATCATGTCTAAATGTTTTTTCATAGATACATCACGATGTACCGCCTGCAGGGGATGCCAGGTTACCTGCAAGGAATGGCAGGGATTCCCGGCGAACCACACGACGCAGCTCGGATGGGGAAGCCATCAGAACCCCCCCGACCTTAACTGCTTTAACTACAAGATCGTAAGGTTCAGCGAATTCAAGATCAAGGACCGTGTGTTCTGGAATTTCTTCCCGGACCAGTGCCGTCATTGCACCGAGCCGCCCTGCAAGGTGGCGGCCGACGGCGAGATTAAAGACGCAGTGGTGATCGACAAGAAGACCGGGGCGGTCATATTCACCGAGAAGACGAAAAAGATATCGAAGGGCGGTTTTCTCCAGATGAAGGAGTACTGTCCCTATAACATACCCCGCCGGAACGAAAAAACCGGTATAATCAACAAGTGCGACATGTGCCTGGAGCGGGTGGAAGCGGGTCTTGTTCCCATGTGCGTAAAGACCTGCCCCACCGGGGCCATGAGCTTCGGTGAACGGGAGGAGAT
>CAZYCB010000324.1:0-5932 GCA_964645735.1 uncultured bacterium
CATCACCGCGGCGACGTCGAGCCTAGACCCCGTGGAGCTCGCCGGGCACCTCTGCAGACAGAAGGGCAGGGTCGTGGTGGTGGGAGGGGTACCGACCGGCTTCAGCAGGGAACCCTACTACAAAAAGGAACTGGAGCTCAGAATGGCCACCTCGTACGGCCCGGGACGCTACAATCCGGCCTACGAGGAAAAGGGCCTGGACTACCCCATCGGATACGTCCGCTGGACGGAGAACAGAAACATGCAGGCTTTCCTTCGTCTCGTGGCGGAGGGAAAGATCGATCTCTCTATCTTGACCACGCACGAGCTCGAATTCGAGAAGGCCCCTGCGGCCTACCAGATGATCATGGATGGTTCGGAGCCCTACGTGGGCATCGTTCTCAAATACGACGCGACGAAGATAGCATCCAGGTCCGTGGAGATGGCTCCGAAAGGCCGCGCGGTATCGGCAGCGGAAGAGGCGCCCATGGTGTCCTTCATCGGCGCCGGCTCGTTCGCGCAGAATTTCCTGCTCCCGAACATCAAAAGCTCGTCATTTGTCACCGTGGCCACCAGTCAGGGCCACACGGCCAAGAATGTGGCCCGCAAATGGCGGTTCGAAAAGGCCACTTGCGATGCGGCGGAAGTCTTATCCGATCGCTCGAACACGGTCTTCATCGCGACGAGGAACGATTCCCATGCCGAATTCGTGATGAGATCCCTGCGGGCGGGCAAGAGCGTCTTTGTGGAAAAACCGCTCTGCATTGCCGAGGGACAGCTCGAGGAGATTGCCGCCCTCTATAACGAAACCGCGGGCGCCCGCCTGATGGTGGGGTTCAACAGGCGTTTCGCCCCCCTCGTCAAAATGATGAAGCGAGAGTTCACGGACAAGTTGCCCAAATCGATCAACTATCGGATAAACGCCGGGGCAGTGCCCCCCGATCACTGGTCGCACGATCCAAAGATCGGAGGCGGCAGGATCGTGGCGGAGGCGTGCCACTTCGTCGATCTCGCGATGCATCTGGCGGGATCCCTGCCGCAGTGCCTGTCGGCCTCGGCCATGGACGATCCGCGGGGATTGCTGGATACGTTGACCGTGAACATTCTTTTCAGAGACGGATCCATAGCCAACGTCTCCTACTTCGCGAATGGTTCGGGGGCCATGAAGAAGGAGCGCGTGGAAGTCTTCTCCTCCGGCAAGACGGCGGTGCTGGACGATTTCAACAGGCTCGACATCTTCACGTCGGGAAAGAAAACGAACAAGAAGTTGGGCCGGGACAAGGGGCACGGGAGGGAGGTGCAGGAGTTTCTCGATGCGGTCAGAAAGGGACGCCCTTCCCCGATTCCCTTCGAGGAGATCTACTATACGACGAAGATGTGCTTCGACATCGTCAAGTCGATCACGAGCCGCGAGACGGTGAAGTACTGATTCTCGTTCTCGGGGGCTGTTCCGGCTCGTGCCGGATCCCACACGGATTGTCGGCCGGTGGGTGCGCGAATTGGGGGTTCGATGAGGAAACGCTTACTTTTCATCGGGGGGACGAAGGGCGGCGGGGTCGCCACGATCAACAACGAAGTCATCAAGGTATTCGAAAACGCCGGCTATAGATTCGACGTGGTGGACACGAAGGCGAAGGGCGGGAGAGTCACCGTCCCGATGCCGGTGTGGGTGGTTTTTTCGTCGCTCAAGTATCTTTTTTACTACGGTGTGGTGCTGGCGAAGATCGTGGTGCTTCGGCCCTCGAAGGTGTATCTGCAGCTCGCTCAAACCCGATACCTGCACCAGAGCCTCTTCTTGCTGATCGCAAAACTCTGCCGGAGAGAGACGATCGCCCATTTTCACGCCGCGGCCGATTTTCAGAGGACGTGCACGAAGGCCCAGCTCGGGCACATTCTCCGCTCCGAGAAGTACATCGACAAGATGATCGTTCTCACGGAGCCCTCGAAGGAGAGCCTCGCGAAGGCGGGGTGGAAGAAGGATATCCATGTGATTCCGAATTTCATCAACGCGGACCGGCTCCCCGCCGATTTCAGGCCGGCAAGGGAGAGGTCGCAGCTCCTCTACATCGGACGGCTGAGCGACGAGAAGGGGATCTTCGAGATACTCGACGTGGCGCGCCGCCTGCCGGAGGATAAGTTCGTCTTCGTCGGCAGTTTCGAGGACGAGCCGACGAAAAGCGAATTCATGCGAAGGCTCGAAGAGACGAAGAACGCCGAATGGCTCGGTGCGATATACAGCGACGAGAAGTTCCGTGTCATCGCCGAATCGAGGCTCCTCATCTTTCCGACGAGACGCGATCTCTTTCCCCTCACCCTCATCGAATCGTCGATACTCGGGTGCGTGCCGCTGGTGAGCAACCTGGGATCGATAGGGGAAGTCATCAAGGACGGCTACAACGGTTACTACATCTCGCCGGACGATATCGAGGGCATAGTCAAGAGGATCGTGGAACTCCGGGACGGCGAGAAGCTGCAGAGGCTATCGAAAAACGGCATCGAGTACGCGCGCAGTCATTTCACGAACACAGCGGTCGAGAAAGAGCTTCTCGAGATAGTGGGTTGACATGGTGAAGATCAATTTCATGGGCGACGTGATGTTCGGAGAGCTGCCGGACAGCTTCCGGCGCGGTCTCAAGAGCACCCTCGTCAAGCGCGGCGTCGATCCCTTCGAGCACGTGAAGTCGCTTCTCGAGGGCGCCGACGCGAACGCGATCAACCTCGAGTGCGTGCTGAGCGATGTATCGATACGGTCGAAGCCTTTTTCCGAACTCCTGATATCCCCCGAGAGATTCGTAGAGGACCTCGCCGGAGCCCATATCAACGTGGCCAATACGGCGAACAATCATTCCCTGGACCACGGCAAGCAAGCGTTCGAGAGGTCCCTGGGGCTTCTGAAGGATCACGGGATAAGTGTCATCGGCTACCGCGTGGACGATTTCTTTCAGAAGGAGCCCGTCGTTCTCGAGCTCCGCGGCAAGAGGGTCGGATTTCTGGGGTACAACATCTCGAACTTTCCCGACGAGGACAAGAAGAAGTGCATGGAACGGATCGTCGCCATCGCCGCCGGCGTCCGTCCGTTTCTCGACACGCTCGTCGTCTCGATGCACTGGGGGGAGGAATACACCAACATCGCGCCGCCGTACGTCGTTCGTTTCGGGAAGGATCTTCTCCAGGCGGGCTGCGACATTATCCACGGCCACCACTCGCACCAGATACAGGGTGTGATAAAGGACGGGAACAAGATATTCGCGCCGAGCCTGGGGAATTTCATCTTCGACCAGAAGATCGACCGGTGCAGGATAACAGCGGTTTTGCAGACAAATATCCAGGACGGCGGCATCTCCTTCGAGTATCCGGCGTTCTACATGAACGATCTCTATCAGCCGGTCCGGTCTCCCGCGCACGATGCGTACGTGGCGAAGATAACGGAGTACCTCGCGTACAGCTGCGGGGAAGGGGGGGCCGAGGCGTACGCCGAAAAGGTGAGGGAGAACGTGCACGCGGGTCACGCGAGCAACAGAATCCGCCTGAGGGTGAACATGCTCTCGCACTTCTGGGACTATCTGCCCTACGCCCGGCAGATGCTCTCGTTCATGCTCAAGAAGCCGCGCATCTATTCCGTGATAAAAACGTCGAGCGATACGTCGAAGGTGTGATTCCGGGGGGCTGATCGGCTGGCGGGGTCAGCGCCGCGAGAGCTTCTCGTAGAGGCTGGCGTGCTCTCTCGTCATCCTGTCGATGTTGAATTCGCTCTCGATCCTCTCTCTGGACTTGACTCCCATCGCCGTCCGCAATCCGTCGTCGTTCAGCATCTGGTCGATTCTCTCGGCCAGGCGTTCGGGAGATTTCTGAGGAACGAGAAAACCCGTCTCGCCGTCGATGACCAGCTCCCGCGTGGCGCCGCCGTCGGTGGCGATCACGGGTTTGCCGGCGGCCATGTACTCCATAATCGAATTGGAAATGCCTTCTCCGTGTCGTTCGAGATCGGTGAGCAGGATGCCGATGTCGAATATATTGATGATCGATTCGACGTCGGATCGCTTGCCGGTGAAGAGGATCCGGCTCGCGCCCTTCGCCATCTCCTTGATCCTCTCGAGTTCGGGGCCGCCCCCCACGCAGACGAAGGTGACGTCGTCTCTCCTCTCGAGGATCTCCTTTGCCGCGCGCACCAGCGATTCGTAGTCCTTCTGGTACTTGAAGCCCGCCACCATGCCTGCGACGTACTTCGTACGTATGCCGAGCTCCGCCCTCACCGCGTCCCTCTCCTTCACGCCCCTCATGCGTTCGAAGTCGAATCCGTTGTGAATGACGCTTCGCTTGCTCTCCGGGACACGGTACGCCTCGAGACCCGCGTGCGAATTCGACTGGATGATATCCGAGAGGGGAAAGGTGAGCATCGCTCCCATGCGCTGCCTGGCGGTTAGCCGCGCGGGCGCATCGGCGACCATCGCGTTGATGAGTTTGATCCCGAGCAGCTTCGCCACCGGCCCCGCGTACACGGCGGACATGGAGCCCCAGGCGTGTACGATGTCGGGATTGAATCTCCGACAGATGGAGAAGAGGCGAAAGAAGATCGATGGGTCCTTCTTCACCTTTCTCTCGAGCTTCACGACCTCGGTGCCGACGTCGTATATCTCGTCGTAATGCACGATGTCCGTGAGCAAAACGACCATCGTCGCGAAGCGCTCGCGGTCGAGGCCCTTCATCAGCTGGACGAAGCGTCTCTCCGCTCCTCCCGCTCCCAGCGCGTCTATGACGTACAGAATTTTCATGAGTTCCATTTCGGCGAGGCCCGTGTCGTCGGTTGACTATACTATATTCGGTCGGCTGCGCAAAGGTTCCTGTTGACCGCACGCTTTCGAGGGATTAGTTATTGTCCCATGTCTACGGTCTGGATCGATCTCGACAACGCCCCGCACATACCGTTTTTCAAACCGCTGGTTCGCGGGTTGGAGGAACGCGGGCACCGCGTCTTCGTCACCGTCCGCGATCACGGGTACACGCGCGAGATGATCGAGCAGACCGGCATTCCCTACGATCTCATCGGCCGCCATTCGGGAAAGAACATCGTTCGAAAAATCCTCGGCATCCTCGGGCGCGTCGTGTTGCTGTGTCGCTGGTCGCGGGGACGCAAGATCGATGTCGCCGTGAGCCATGGATCGAGGGCGCTCGTTCTCGCGTGCGCCGCGTTGAGGATTCCGTGCGTCACGATGTACGATTACGAGTTCGTGTCGACGTCCGTTTTCAACAAGCTCTCGTCGAAGGTGCTTCTGCCCGACATGCTTCCCGCCGATCTCTTGAAATCGATGGGCCTGGAGGGGGACCGCGTCGCGCAGTATCCGGGTTTCAAGGAGGAAGTCTACCTCGGAGAGTTCACGCCCGACCCGTCGATCCTCTCTCACATCGGAATGGAACCGAACCAGGTGCTCGCCGTGATCCGTCCGCCCGCGACGGTCGCTCACTACCACAATCCCTTGAGCGAAGAGATCGTTCAGGCGCTCTTCGACCGCATCTCCGCGATGGAAAACGTCGTCGGCGTCATCACACCGAGGACAACGGCACAGGCCGAGGAAATACGCGCGACGCTCAAAACACCTGCGAACTTCCGTATCCTCGAGAAACCGGTGAACGGATTGAACCTCATCGCGAACGCCGATCTGGTCGTCGGGGGCGGCGGGACGATGAACCGGGAAGCGGCGCTTCTCGGTGTGCCCGTGTACAGCGTATTCACGGGCAAGGTGGGAACGATCGACCGCAAGCTCTCCGAAGAGGGGAAGCTCACGCTGGTTCGCGCGCTGGGGGACGTGGATCTCGTGAAGTTCGTGAAGCGCGACCGCTCCGATTACGCCGCGCGCGTGGAAGGCTGGAGGGCGAGGTCCCGCGAACTCATCGGCGTCATCTGCACGGAGATCCTCAAGACTGCCAAGAATTGACTCGTGTGTGCGCTGAAGGG
>CAZYCB010000325.1:0-1541 GCA_964645735.1 uncultured bacterium
CTGCGAGTTCACGCCGCACTTCTGGGGCGCACAGTATCCCGATCGCTTCACCCGCGGGGCATGCAAGCTCTCGGGGACCGTTCAGCTCCGAGATATCACCGATCAGGTAGAGACATTCAATGGCTGGCTTGAGGGGTCTACCGTGAAAACGGCATGGATCTACTTTGGTGTGTCGGCGAGCCTGTATATGAACATCGCCATCAACGCCGGCGGCGCATCCGAAGACGAAATCACGCGCACGGGGAAATTCGGCTTCACAGGAGTTTACGAATCGACGGCCACATACCCGTCCGGCTTTCGATTCGTCGTCACACCAGGGCGGGCATAGCAAGGGGGGAGCATGTACAAGGGTATCGGGCCGGACGAGGTTTATCCCTACGTCCTGCGAGGGGAACGAGATAGCATCCATACGACCATCGACGAAAAAACCGGGAAGGAATTGCCCGTTCCGGCTTCCGCAAAGCCGACGATATGGGGGCTCAGGCCGCAAGGCGTGCGGAAGGGCAACCGGAATCTCGTGGGATACATGAAGTCTCAGGGGAAGCACACGGACGACGCGGTGGGCGATTCGATGACCAAGCAGGACCTGAGCCAGTTCGAGTCGGTCGTCGCCTACGTCAAGAACTTCTGTTTCAAGGCTGCGCTCGATCCGGTCGCTGAGATCTCGACGCCCGAAGAGCTTCACAAGGTCTTCTTCGAGATCGATTTCAACTCGATGACCGAACTCTTCAACGCCTCCCGTGACATCTTTGCGCTCCGGGAGGGAGAAAAAAACGCATCGCGCTCCTTGTCTGGTGCGGCCTCGATCGCAAGCACTCAGGCGGGGAGCGCTTCGACTGCGACCGGTGCATAGAGCAGGGATTTCAGGAAGGCCTCAACTGCCTGCTCTTTCGCGATGAAGATGAGGAGCTCCTGCTCCCGGTTCCGGTTCTCAATGAGGAAGGCGAATGGGACGGCACAACGACAGAAACGATCGCCACGACGAAGGACGGGTACTTCGATCAGATCGGCCTGCTTCTCAAGGATGCCGGGGAGTCCTTCTCGCTTCTCGAGGCGTTCGAGGCGCTCGGTGTCTGTCCTCGGGGGTTTGCCGATGAATTTTCCGCGTGGATCGTCGGGCTTGAAAGCGACTCAGCACAGTATCACGTTCTCCCGTCAGGAGGCGGCCTGTTCGACGAATACGCCTATCTACTTGAGGCTTTCCGGTCTGTTCGCGCGGCGACGGGCGATTACTATCTCTGGCGATCGAAAAAGGACGCGGGGAAAAAATGAACTCTAGCGTGCAAAAACACCTCCAGCTCATCCTGGACTGGGTCGATAAGGGCTTCTCTACCGGCGCTCGCAAGGCGAAGCTCGACATCGACGAGCTGAAGAAGAAAGCCAAGGAGCTCGCGCGGGATCTCGCGCTTGTCGCCGCCGCCTTTGCCGGAACGACGATTGCGCTTTTCAAGTTCGTCGAGATGGGCGCGAAGATGAAGGATCAGGTCGAGACATTCGACCGGATACGTGAGAAGGCGGGGCTACTTCCCGGCGTCCTGAAC
>CAZYCB010000326.1:0-3028 GCA_964645735.1 uncultured bacterium
TGCCTCACGCTTGCGCCATCGAACGTGGTGCTCGACTTGTCCGATTCGCTCACGGTAAGCGCGGTCCGCCGGAACGGATTGCCCGCGACCTTCACGCACGAGAACGACCTCGTCAGGATCACGCTCTCGGAGGACTACGAAGTCGGCGATACAGTGTGCGTGGAACTCGACTACGGCGGTACGCCGGCGGCCGAAAATGACGAGTTGGGTTTCGAGGCCTTCAGCTTCGCGAGGCATGGACCCGACGCGGAGCACCGCGACCAAGTTGTCATCTACACGCTGAGCGAGCCGTATTTTGCCAGCGCGTGGTGGCCGTGCAAGGACGTGCCGGAGGACAAGGCGACGGTGCGTCTCCATGTGACCGTCCCGGACACCTTGATCGTGGCCTCGAATGGTTCGCTGGAAAGCGAAGAAAGCATTACCGCAGGCCAAAAAACCTACGTGTGGTTCGAGAAATACCCGATTGCCACTTACCTCGTTTCGCTGGCGATTTCGAATTACACGGTGTTCGGCGAACATTTTCTCTACGGCCCGACCGATTCGATGGAAGTTGCGTATTTCGCTTACCCGGAGCACGCCGACACGGCGAAGGTCAGCTTTCCCATCACGGTGCCCATGATCCAGTTTTACTCGGAGTTGTTCGGACTGTACCCTTTCATAGAAGAGAAGTACGGGATAGCGGAGTTCGAGCCGTTGGTCGCGATGGAAAACCAGACGTGCGCGAGTGTAGGACGACATCTTCTCTCCCGCAGCCGCGTGTACGACTGGGTGTTCGCCCACGAGCTCTCCCACCAGTGGTTTGGCGACCTCTTGACGCCCGATGGCTGGGCGGAGGTCTGGCTCAACGAGGGATTCGCAACCTATTGCGAGGCGCTTTGGATCGAGCACCTGAACGGTTCCAGCGCGTACACGGCGTATCTGTGGCGGCCGCTGCTTTTCGAACGGTTCCGAGGGGCGCTCTACGATCCGGAGGACCTTTTCGGCATCACGGTTTATTGGAAGGGGGCGTGGGTGCTCCACATGCTCCGCCACGTCATGGGGGACGGGCCGTTTTTCGAGGCCCTTCGATCGTACGCGTCGGACGAAAGCTTGCGATACGGGAACGTCACTACGGGAGATTTTCGGCGGATTTGCGAGGAGCACTACAAAGGCAGCCTGTCCTGGTTTTTCGACGAGTGGGTTTACGGGGAGGGCAAGCCCGAGTACGCCTGGTACTGGGTCCAGAGCGGCCGAGAGAGCGCGCCGACGGTGGAGCTGACCATCCGGCAGCTCCAGAGCGGTCGGGTGTTCGAGATGCCGGTCGATATTCGTTTTTCGCTCGCGTCTCGCGATACCACGCTCACGGTTTGGAACAGTGCTCCCGTCGAACACTACAGGTTCGTGTTCGCCGATTCGATCCGTTCGGTCGCCGTCGATCCCGACACGTGGATCTTGAGAAGTGTCGAGGAACGGGAACTGGAGACGCTCACGCTGTCGGTTGTTCCGAACCCTTTCAACGCGACCGCGCGCATCGCGTTCGAACTCGGTTCGGGCGGGATCGCCGAAATTAACGTGTACGATGTGACCGGAGCGCTCGTGCGGTCTCTCTTCCGGGGGGAGGTCCCGGCCGGTTACAACGAGACGGAATGGGACGGAAAGAACGATTCGGGAAGCCCCGTGTCCTCCGGGGTGTACTTTGTCGGCCTGGAGACGGGCCGGGATGCGCTGGTGAGGAAAGCGGTGCTCCTGAAATGAAACGAGGCCGGGGGCCGCTGGCGACCCTCGATGCCGGACAGGAAGGTTATGAAACGGATACTTCTGCTCTTGGTGTGTGCGTGTCTCTTCGGCGCCGGATTGCTGGAGTCGGAGACGATGTTTCTCAGGGACGGATCGACGCTCAACGGGCGTTTCGTGAGAATGGCCCAAGACACGGTTTACTTCGAGACGTCTTTCGGGACGTTGATGCGTGTCCACAAAGGACAGGTGTCGAGGATCGATTTCATCGAAGGCGGAGGAAACGCGCCGGTGACTCCGATGGAAAGCGTGACGCCTCTGCACGTGAGCGAGGAACCTGGGACGCTCGACGTGAGCTTCGAGAAGTTCGAAGTGACGAGCCGAATCACCGTCGATCGCAACCGCGAGAGGGAAGCCCACGAGCGGGAGAATGCCATCGAGGAGGCGCTGCTCCTCGGCGGCAAGAGAGTCTATTCGCTGGTCGACTCGACGACGGACAAGGTTGTGAGAGAAGGTCCGGAAACGATTCTTCGCAACGACATGAAACCGCGCGATTTCAGGGTGACGGTCGCCCCCGGTGTCTACAGCGGCTCTCTCGTTCTCGGGAACACCCGGGCCTCCGCGTACGTGGAACACTTCGACCCGTCCCCGCTCGACAAGAAGCTCGTGCTCAACGATATCGATATAAAGACGGGAGCGACGACTCACATCCGAATCGGATTGAAGCACAAAACGTGGAGGGTGGGAAAGACCGAGCTGATCAAGGTCAACTGACGTCCCGGCGTCGAATCTTCGTATCCGGGTCTGGCGGGCGGCGGCGCAAATTTAGCGGCCGAGCGAGCTGAGCGCATCGTTCAGAAGGGAGCGCAGGCGGTCGTCCGTCCCGACTCTGTCGAGCGATCTCTCGAAGTAGACACGGGCTTTGGTTGTATCGCGCATGCTCGTGAAGAGCTGCCCCGCGTAGTAGAGCACCCACGGGTCGTTCGGCGCAACGAGAAGCGCTTTTTCGAAAGAAGATCGGGCCGCCTCGAAATCCCCGGCCGCGGTGTACGCGCGGCCCAAACTCGCGTAGGCCCGGGGGTCGCTTTCCATCTGCCCGGCGGCGATCTTGTATTCGCCCGCGGCGCGAGTATAGTCCTTCTCCTTCAAATAGAGATCGCCCAGCGCGAGACGCGTCTCCGGAAGGTCCGGGCGAAGCGCCAGTGCCTTCTGGAGCACGCTATCGGCGAACTGCGTCTGCCCGAGAGCCGTGAAGCAACGGCCCATTCCGAGAAAGGCCTCGGCGTTGTTCTCGTTCTGACTCGCGGCCTTCTCG
>CAZYCB010000327.1:0-9241 GCA_964645735.1 uncultured bacterium
GCCCTGGACGCCGTCAGACACACGCCGTAACCCAGTCCCCAACGAATCGACGGCACCGTGATCCGCCAAAACGTCTGCCAGCCGTTGGCGCCGAGAGTTCGAGCGGCGTCTTCCTGTTCCGTGCCGGTTTCCTGCAGGACGGGAACGACTTCTCTCGCTACGAACGGCAGCGTGATGAAGATTGTCGCCAGAATCATTCCGGGCAGCGCGAAGACGATCCGTATCCCGCCCGCCTCGAACCACCGGCCGAGCCATCCTTGAGGTCCGAAGAGAACGATGAACATGAAGCCGGCCACGACGGGCGAGAGCGAGAACGGCAGGTCCAGAATCCCGCTGAAGAGGAGCTTCCCGATGAATTTCTGGCGCGCGAGAACGATCGCGGTGATCACGCCGAAGAACGTGTTCAGCACGACTGCCGCCACGGTGATGCCGAGGGTGAGCCAGAATGCATGAAGCGCGATAGGCGAGCCGAGGGAGCGTATCGATTCGGCAAAACCCGTTTCGATGACGCCCCGAACCATCGCCCCCAGCGGAAAAAGAACCAGCACCGTGAACCACGCGACGACCGCGGCGATCATCCATTTCTCGAAGCCGGACGAGCGCCGCACGCTCGGCGCGAGCGTTCGGAGGCAAGCCCCCGCGGCCGTGTGTTCCCCCTTCGGCACGTGATTCTCACTCATCGCGGCTCCTCCCGATCCGCTGAAGGAGACCGAGCAGGATCAGCACGGCGAACGAGCCGGCCAGAAGGACGACGGACACTCCCAGGGCACCCTGAGGGTTATCGCTCTCGATCTCGCCGTAGATGAAGACGGACGCCACCTGCGTGCGCATCGGTATGTTCCCGGCAACGATCACCACCGACCCGAACTCGCCGATGGCCCGGCTGAACGAGAGCGCGGCGCCGGTGAGCACGGCGGGTAGAATCGACGGAACGATCACCTTTCGAAAAACGACCCACCGGTTGGCCCCGAGCGTCGCCGCCGCCTCTTCCATCTCTTTATCGAGCCCCATGAGAACCGGTTGGACGGATCGAACGACGAACGGCAGCGTGACGAAGAGCAGCGCGAGCACAATGCCCGGCTTTGCGTATATGACCTCGACCCCGCCGGCAGAGAGGAAACGTCCCACGGAACTTTGCGGACCGTAGAGAATAACCAGCATCAGCCCGGTGACCACCGTGGGGACCGCAAACGGAAGATCGATCAGCATGTTGACGAGCGACTTCCCCGGGAACTTGTACCGGACGAGCACCCACGCGGTGAGTGTCCCCATCGCCACGTTGACAACAACCATCGCGAGGGCCATGGCGACGGTGAGTTCGAGCGAGTAGAGCGCATCGGGCCGGAGCACGCTCTCCCAGAGACTCCCCCACCCATTGCCGAACGCGCGAACGCAGAGAGCGAGAATCGGGAGCCCGACCATCAACCCCACATAACCGAGAGCGATCGCGCGGAGGGCGAACGGACTCCCCAGGCCCTGGTAGAGGAACTTCGACCCGCGCGGATCAGCGCTTTTCCCGCCGAGCTCCATCATCGACTACTGCTCCCGTGCGAGCTCGAGTGTAATTTCGGTCCAGATGCCCTTCGGGCCGTAGAGCCCCTCGCGCACTTTCGTCCACCCGCCGAGATACTCGACGTCGAAGAGGAGCGGCGGAGCGGGATACGTGCTCTCGAACTCGACGGCGACCTGCGGGCTCACCGGGCGAAAACCGTAACGGGCAAACGCCCGCTGCGCTTCGTCGGTATGGAGAAAGGCGACGAACGCCTCGGCGAGTGCGCGCACGCCGTGCTTGTCGGCATTGCGGTCTACGACGGCCGCGGGGTTCTCGATGAGCATCGTCGCGACGGGGACGACGAAGGGAATCTCGCGCCCCTGGAGCTTGCGAAGCAGGAGTTCGTTCTCGTACGTCACGAGCGCGTCCCCGACTCCCCGCTCGAAAGTCGTCACGGATTCGCGTCCCGATTTGTCCATCACTTTCACGCGTTTCTGAACTCGCTTGAGAAGGTCGCGCGCCTGAACGGAGTCCGCGCTTCCCCGAGCGGCCTCGGACATCTTGAGACCCGCGCCGTAGACCGCATTGACGCACCACATCGCGCCCCCCGATGTCTTCGGGTTCGGATAGATCACGTCCACATCGTCGCGCGTCAGATCCTCCCATCCTCGTATGTTCTTCGGATTGCCCGCCCGATAACCGATAGCGACAACGGATCGCGTGATGATCCCGCGCCGAGGGTTGGCCTTCCAATCGTGCGTGATCAAGCCGGCCGCGGTGACCTTGTCCACGTCCCCTTCGAGGGAGAGCGCGACGACATCCGCTTCGAATCCTCCCACGACCGCACGCGCCTGAGCGCCCGAGGCTTCGTACGACTGATCCACGACGAGCTGCCGACCCGTCTTCTTCTGCCATTCCCTTTGAAAAGCCGGTATGATTTCCTTCTCGTAGGCTTCCTTCGGCACCGTGTACGCGGCGAGAACCAGCCGGTCGATGGCCGGGGCCGCCTGCTCTTTCTTCCCACCCCCGCAGGAAGACAGCCCGGCGAGCGCGCCCAACAGAAGCGCGCCGACCGCCACCACAGACCACCGGGAAAATCTCTGACAACGCCTCTGACGAGTCATGGACAATCTCCTCTCTGTCGCTCAGACCCACCCGTCGGCGGGCACCACACTCCAAACACACTCTAATAACACTCCCATTGTAGCCCTCTCGGAGTGCGATGTCAACGGGCACCTTTGGGCGAATTCTCGATACCCCGCGGGATGGTTGGGAAGGTCATAGCGAAGAAGTAACGCTCAGAGCGGGGTCGACCTAGGCCGTCGCACGCGCATCGAAAACCGTCCCGCCGCCGACCATCGTCATAACCACTTGCAAGGTATCGAGATCCTCTGATAGCGGGTTTCCGTCGATCACCACGAGGTCGGCCAGCCGTCCGGGCTCGAGATATCCGGCGTTTCGTTCGTGCACCGGGATGCCGTGCGCCCGGCTCGTATAGCACCCGATGGCTTCGGCTGGCGTCAGCGCTTCCTCGGGGACCGGGTGCAGTATCGCCCCCTTGAGCCCGTAGAGCGGGCCCGGCGGCATGCCGTCGGATCCGAATACGCAATTAAGTCCCGCTTCGAGGAGCGACCGGTACGGGTTGCAGTATCGGTTCCGCTCTTGCCCGAGACGACGTTCGTTCAGCCCCCCGCGTCCGCCCCAGTTCCGGACGAAGTTCGGCTGAAGCGAGAGAAAAACGGGCGCATGAGCGAGCTTCCCGATCTGCCCCGGCCCGGCGACTTCGCAGTGCTCCATACGGAAAAGATGGGATTCGGCCGGGAAATCTCTCAGGACAGCGGTCGCCTCGTCGATCGCGCGGTCGCCGATCGCGTGGATGGCGAGCATATAGCCGCTCTCGAAACACTCATCGGCGACCGCGCGGAGCACTTCCGGACGCATGAGGAGAGTCCCCCATCCGGGCCCGTCGCTGTAGTCCGCGTTGAGCGCCGCGGTGCGGCCCCCGAGCGAGCCGTCGAGAAAGCACTTGATGCCGACGACGCGGAAATCCGCAGCGGACGATGCCTCGCACTGCCGCCTGTAGTAGTCGATGTGCCGCGGATTGGCGTGCACCAGCGCGTCGATCCGCATCGGCGCCCCCGCCTCCGAAACGCCTCGAACGTACGTCTCGAAATTGTGGGGCTCGACGATATCGTGTATCGTCGTGATGCCGAGGCGGTGGAGATCTCCGATCGCCGCCCTGAAACCCGCCACGACGTCATCGGGGTTGGGTTCCCACGATCGTCCCGCGTCCCACAACACCTGCTCTCTGATCACGCCGGATTCCTCGTCCATGAATTCCGGCCATTTCCGCAGGCGACGGATCAACAGCGTGTTCGCCACACCGACGTGACCGCAGATCCGCCGGGCGAGCACCGGCCGGCGGTCGTCGACGCCGTCGAGCATAACACGAGTGGGAAGAACTTCACGCTCCCAGCGGCTTTCGTCGAAGTCGACACCCATGATGAACGGAACGTCGGGGTGCGAAGCGGCCCAGTCGGAGAGAATCTCGCAGGCATCCCGCGCCGATGTCGTCTTCGAGAGATCGCACCGAAGTGTGTTGAGAGCGAGGGCGGTGAGGTGTATGTGCGTGTCGACGAAGCCTGGAAGGACGTACGCGCCGCCGAGGTCCACGCGTTCCGCGCCGTCGCTCACGCCGTCGGGGAGCGCGCTGTTATCCTCGACGACGTGCTCGATCACATCACCCGAAACGACGATCGACGCCTTCTTGAAGTCGCCGTTCGGCGTGAAGATCCAACCGTTTTCCAGTACGATGTGTGTCATATCAAAAAGATCGAGGCTCTATGGATAGAGCCTCGGTCCCATTCCGGGTAAGTGCTGTTCGGAATCGGCTTGAATCGAGCACTCCGTCGGCAATGCTCTCACAAGCCGGAACGGTCAATCAATATGATTTGGTTCCGGAGGGAACTGGTGCGTTTCCACCAGTATCCCCTCGTCGTCGAACCAGTATTCCACCCCCAGACTGTAGTATCTCCACCGCTCGGTCCGCTCTCCGGCGGCGTAGAAGCGGAGCCTGTGCGGCGTGTAGCCGAACGCGTCGTAAATCGCCAATTTATCGTTGGTTAGGTTCTCTCGCAGCGAGAGCCGGCGCACGTACTTGCGGCCTTTTTCACCGCGCCAGTACTTCGTGCCCTCCGGATACGTTCTCGCTTTCGTTTCGAGGCGCTCAGCCGCGAGGGCTTGAGCCCCGAAAAGCACGATGATACCCAATCCGAGCAGGATCGCCCTTTTCATGGCCTTGACTCCTTGATGCTTGCCGTACGATGCGGCCAATTGAGCGTGATGACTAATTATACCACGAATTCTCTCGCGATGGCAACAAGGAGAATCGTTTTCTTGCGGCGATTTGCGGCGTCGGTATGCCAGAATCCCAGCATGTGTCGCAGGGCGCCGAGGGGATGACACCCGCCGGCAGGCGCCTCCCGGCCGGGCACTCTCCCGGCCGGGCGTTCGATCGGCGCGCCCCGGCGGCACGACAATTGCTGCCTCTATGTGGAATCCCCCTAACACGATGAAGGCTTACCAGATGCAGGACCAGGCGATAACGATCTCCTCAAAAATGGCCTCATTCTCGCTCGACGCGGTGACTGGAGTCCTCGAGAAAGCGGGTGTCCTCAACCCGTCCCAAGCGGCGGAAGTCCTCCAGCAGGGGCGAAAGAGAGAAACAGCGCTCCGTAAAAACTTCAGGACCAAAGAGAGCGACGACCCTTACGTCTCGCCCATCGAAATCGTTGCCGCGTTCGGTTTCCCGAGCGGTAATCCTCGCCGCAAGACGCTCGACGAAGACGAGATCTGCGAGGCGTACGGCCGCGAGGCGGGGATCCCCTTGGAACGCATCGATCCGCTCAAGCTCGATGCGCGCTCTGTGTGCATGATCGTCTCGAAGCCTTTCGCCAGAAAAAACCTCCTTGTCCCCGTGCGCATCGAAGGCGACCGCCTCAGAGTCGCCATGGTCAACCCGTTCGACAGATCCACGATCCACTGGCTGGAAAACATCACGGGGTACAGGATCCAGCCCACACTCGGACTGCGCCAGGAGATCCTCAAAACGATCAACGAGATTTTCGCCTTCGAGTACAGTCTCATCAAGGCGGAGAAGATGAAGACCCTGATCCCGGATCTGGGCAACCTCGAGCAGCTCGTCGATCTGGCGCACGGCCGGGAGATCGAGGCGTCCAACCATCACGTGGTCAACGCCGTCGATCTTCTCCTCGGGTACGCGTACGATCAGCGGGCGAGCGACATACACATCGAGCCGAAACGGACGCACGCCGTCGTAAGAGTACGCATCGACGGGAAGCTTCACGCGACGCACTCGATACCGAAGCTCGTTTATCCGTCGATCGTATCGCGCATCAAGATTCTCTCGAGAATGGATATTGCGGAGAAGCGAAAGCCGCAGGACGGTCGTATCAAGACGAAGTTCAAGGACACCGAGGTCGAGCTTCGCGTGTCGAGCGTCCCTATGGCGTTCGGAGAGAAGCTCGTCATTCGCATTTTCGATCCGACCCTTCTCATGCAGGACCTCTCCGTGCTCGGAATCTTTCCCGAGCAGCTGCGAGTCCTCAAGCGCTGCCTCGCGCGTCCGCACGGGATCATCCTCCTCACCGGACCCACTGGGAGCGGCAAGACGACGACTCTTTACTCGGCGCTGAGGTATCTCTCGACACCGGACGTCAACATCACGACCATCGAGGACCCGATCGAGATGGTGTACGAGCAGTTCAATCAGATCGGCGTCCAGCCTCAGGTGGGACTCACGTTCGCAACGGCGCTCCGAAACGTGCTGCGGCAGGACCCGGACATCATCATGGTCGGCGAGATCCGCGACCGCGAGACGGCGGAGTACGCGATCCAGGCCGCTCTCACCGGGCACCTCGTTCTCTCCACGCTCCACACGAACACGGCGGCGGGGGCGATCTCGCGCCTGCGCGACCTCGGAATCGAAACGTTCCTCCTCGCCTCGACGCTGATCGCCATCATCGCCCAGCGGCTGCTTCGCAAAGTATGCTCCTCGTGCGATGCACCGGTGGTGCCGGCACCGGAATCCAAACGGCTCCTCGGCATCGACAAGCCGGGGATCGACTGCTCGGGGCTTCGCAAGGGCTCGGGGTGCGAGCTCTGCCGGCAAACGGGCTACAGCGGCCGAACCGCGATCATGGAGATCCTCGAGGTGACAGAAGAGATTCGGACGATGATCGGCAACGGAATCGACGACAAGACCATCGAAGCCGCTACGCGACGGGCGGGAACCCAATCGCTGATGCTGAGTTCCGTCCGCCTGCTCCTCGAGGGTCGGACGACTGTCGACGAGATCCTGAAGGTCGTTCCCTTGACGGGCACGACGCGATGAAAAGCGGCGGGCCTCACCGGATTCCTCGTGAGCGAGGACACCGGCAAGGCCCGCAGAAAAAAGCCGTGCTCCGAGCCGCCACGTCGCAGCCTACTCCTCGAACCTCCCCACCACTCCGCTGATCACGAAAATGTACTTGGTGCGTTTGCCTTCCTTGTACTTCCACCGCGCTTCTTTTTCCGTCCCGATCTCGCTCTCGACGACCTCGTCGGGAATCCCCCACGATTCCATCGCGGCCTCCGCGGGCATCCCGGGGAAAACCTCGTGATTTATCACCGACCGCGCCGTCTTCTTCCCCCACTTGCGTATGTAGTCGACGTGGCGCAGTGTCGGGTCCTCGAACCAGAAGATCTCGCGAAGCCGGGTTTCGATTCCCTCCGGCGTGAGCGGCCGTTCGCATTCCAGCCCCTTCACGATCCGCCTGCCCTTCGGGTCGTCAACCGTCACGGCACCCCTGTACGCGAAATTGACATCGACGACGGTCACCTTCGTATCGCGGGGGATCACTTTTTTCTTGGGCTCGCTGGGATTATCCACTCGCTCGGTCAAATCCTCGATAGTCCCGCGGGTCCACGCGTGGCGGCCCTTGTATTTCTCGAGAAGCGAAAGCTGGTCCTCGAGCGCTACATCCTTGATGACGACGGTCGTCACGTTCTTGACGTTGCTGCACCCCACGCCAAAGGCGACGGCGACTGCGGCCACTCCGATGAGAACCTTTTTCAACACGGCGCATCCTCCTGAAACGGTCGAACCAATGATCTGGTGGGGTCAGTTCACATCAATAAACGGCTTCGATGTGCTGGACGGTCATCCGGGTCATGCCGGCGTCCACATCGATGACGACGACATCCACTCGGGGGACGAACGGTTCCGTCGTGCCGCTGAGCACACCTTGGAGAGCCAGCCGGACTCTCGCGAGCTTCCGCCGGTCGACAGCTTCGATAGCCCTCCCGAACGACTCCCCGCGCCTCAGCTTGACTTCGACGGCGACGAGGAGCATCCCCTTTCGGACGAGCAAATCGATTTCCCGCCCCGCGTAGACGACGTTCCTCCGGACGACTTCGAAACCCTTCAGGACGAGAAACGATTCGGCAATCCGTTCACCCAGTCCGCCCACTTCTCTCGTATTCACCGCACCTCCACACCTGGCGACACCGGACGTAGACTCAAGAAATCCTAGAACAGCCGCTCGGTTTTCTCAACGGTTTTCAACCGGTAGCTCCTCCGGTGGTCCGGAATCAACCCGTGGCGGCTGATCGCTTCAAGGTGTTCCCGCGTCCCGTACCCCTTGTTCTCGAGGAAGTTGTACACGGGGTACCTCGCGTGGAGCCGGCGCATGACTCGGTCCCGTGTGACCTTGGCCACGATCGATGCCGCGGCGACGGCCAGGCTCCGGCGGTCGCCCCCGATGATCGGGATCACCGGGATTCGGGACTCCACCCGGTCCCTCCCGTCGACCAGTATGATGGACGGGAGGACCCTCAAGTTTTCGATCGCCCGCGCCATCGCGGCGAGGGTGGCGTTCAATATGTTCCGCGAATCGATGAGCCTGGGATTCCCGATGCCGATCCCGACCGAAAGAGCGATCCTGACGATCTCGGGAAAGAGAGCTTCTCTCTGCGATTCGCTGACCCGCTTGGAATCGTTGACCCCCAGGAGACTCGAGTCCCGCGGGAGAATCACTGCCGCCGCGACCACAGGGCCGGCCAGTGCACCCCGCCCCGCCTCGTCGACGCCGGCGAGGAGCTCCACGCCATCCGTCAAGTAGCCTCTGTCGAACGCGTCCAGGCGAGCGTACAGATCGACGGCCCCCCGGCGGCGCGACGGGCTACTTTCCAGAGGGAGTTCTTCTCTCTGCGATTCGGGCCGCTTTGCCAACGAGGTTTCTCAGGTAGTAGAGCTTCGCGCGACGGACCTTTCCCTTCCTCACCACCTTGATGTCCTTGATGTTGGGCGAATGAAGGGGGAACACCCTCTCCACACCGATTCCCGAGCTGATCTTGCGAACGGTGAACGTCTGACGAATACCGCCTCCCCGACGCTGGATGACGACGCCCTGGAACGCCTGCTCGCGCTCCTTGTCGCCCTCCACCACGCGCACGAGGACGCGCACGGTGTCACCGACACCGAATTCGGCGACTTTCTCCTTGAGGTATTTGCTTTCGATTCTGTCTAGCGTGTTCATCGTGTTGCCTCCCTGGACGGTCGTTCGCATCAGTTCTTTCGATTCAGCAAATCGGGTCTCATTTTTTCCGTTCGCGCGATCGAAGAAGTCTTACGCCATTTTTCGATCTCTTTGTGATTGCCGGAAATCAGCACCTCCGGCACGCGCAGGC
>CAZYCB010000328.1:0-1959 GCA_964645735.1 uncultured bacterium
CCGGCCAAGCAGCTCGACTTCGGCGGCGTCGGCACGTTCCACAATTTGAAGGGCGCTCCGGCGTCGATCGGCAGCTACGTGATCGTGGGCGAGTCACTGCACTGGTTCGAGGTCAACATCGACGATCTCGGCGAACCCGGCAAGGCGGGCAAGCAGCCGCCGGCAGGCGAGACGTGCGACGTGCTCGGCTTCGGCCGCAACGGCGGCCCCGAGTTCGCGAACTGCGACTGCCCGGACTTCTACCGCATCCGCATCTACGCGGGTCCGACGGATGAGTCGATCGTCATCTACGAAGCCCACGGGTACATCGAAGGCGGCAACTTCCAGATCCACCCGTTAACGGGTCACGATCGGAGGGAAATGGACACAGGAGGGGAAGGCAAGGGCCACGGCAAGTAAGACGGATTGCCGCTTTCACGTGTGAGTACGACGAGAAGGGGCGCCACGGCGCCCCTTCTTCTTTCGAATCTTCTTGTCCTTGTTGTTCTGAATCCGTCGAGAGGAAGTCCGCGCGCGTGCCGCCTGTCACACGGATCCGTGGGGCTTGCCGGCGCGTATGAACGCACTCATGAACGTGCCTTCCGCGGAGGCCCCGGATGGAGTCTCGTCGACGCTGACCTCGGGCCCGCCGCAGCACCCCTTCTCGAGACGAAAGACTCGAGTCGGTTCGATCACGATCTGTTCGAAACCGGCAGCCTCGAGGTATTTTCTGTACTGCCCTTCCTCGAGCGCTCCGGCGATGCATCCTGTCCACAGCTCCATGTCACGCCTGACATCGTCGGGAATCGCACCGCGGGCGACGATGTCGGAAACGGCGAATCGGCCCCCGGGCTTGAGCACGCGAAAGGCCTCGCGGAGCACACGGGGTTTGTCGGGCGACAGGTTGATCACGCAGTTCGAGATGACGACATCCACCGAGTTGGCGGGCAGCGGAATGGCTTCGATCTCGCCTTTCAGGAACTCGACGTTCTCCACGCCGGCCTTTCGCTGGTTGCCGCGCGCGACATCGAGCATCTCGTCGGTCATGTCGAGGCCGTAGGCCTTTCCCGCAGGGCCCACTCGCCTGGCCGTGAGGATGACGTCGATCCCGCCGCCGGATCCCAGATCGAGTACCGTCTCGCCCGGCTTGAGCTCGGCGAGCGCGGTGGGGTTTCCGCAGCCGAGGGAGGCCAGCGCCGCCTCGAGCGGAACGTCCTTTAGCTCGGCGTCGTTGTAGAGATTCTCCGTGATGGCCTTTCCGGCGTCCGCGCTCTCGCCGCAGCAGCAGGACCCACCACACGCATCTCCCTTCTCTCCCATCAGCTGTTGAACCCGGCGGGCGGCCTCGGCGTACTTGTCACGAACCTCTTTCTTGATGTCCATCTCGCTGACCTCCTCACGCGAGCGCGGGGCCCGCGCGCACCACTTACTTTATCCGTCGACGCCCCGGAGAAAGGATACACCCGGCGCCGCGCGGACGTTCCACGATTCTTCTCGGGGATTCCCGTCTCGACAAATCGTCCCGCTTCAACTAATATACTGAGTGGTAGATACGTGCGCTGGAGTTTCTTCCAGCGCCCGGGGGAGCCACCGATTGGCGGGGTTGTCGACTCGGCGTGGACATATAGGCACCGGATCCCGGTGCTGGACCGAAGGGAGGTCGCCGTGGATCAAGGCAAGATCACTCTGGCCGACGCCGCGCGCACCCTCGTCCGGAGGCTGGACGCCGGCGTGCTGTCGACTCATTCGGTCGAGGTGCAGGGATACCCGTTCGGATCGCTCACACCGTTTGTCGCGTCGTCCGAGGGCCGGCCGGTCATTCTCATCAGCAGCTTGGCCCAACACACGCGAAATATCCTCTCGGACCCCCGCGTGTGCCTGTCCGTCTACGATCCGGCTGGTAAAGACAAGCTCTCGATGCACACCCGGCTGCTAGAGTGCTTGTCTTTTACATCCGGATCGTAGTCGGGAAGGCACACG
>CAZYCB010000329.1:0-1697 GCA_964645735.1 uncultured bacterium
CTCGGCGCGTCCGTCGCGGTCAGCGGGCAAAACACGACAGCGATACCCGTGGGGAGCACGGGGACGCTGGTCCGCCTTCGCTACATCGTGGACGTCTGTGAGCTGACGGAGCCGGGCGGGACGACGATCTGCCCGGAGAATCTCACCGGCGACATCGAGTTCGTGACACCGTCCTGCGCGGCACACACGTACGAGATATTCTCGCAGGACGGCGATGTGAACAACAATGGAAACGTGTCCCCTCAGGATGCGCTCTGCGCATTCAAAGGCTACCTCTCTTACCCCGTACCTCCTCCTGCCGAGTGCGCGCAGCCGGGATGGGACGTGAGAAGCGATGTCGACTGCAGCGCGGACATCACGCCGGGGGACGCGCTGTGCATCTTCGAGAACTGGCTCGACGGTTCGTGCACGTTCTGCGGGGGTGAGCCAACGTATCTGGCGAAACGGCCATCATCCGCGGTGTCGCCCGTTGTCTCGGTTGGTGCGCTCAGCGACGTGGGTGAGGAACTCGTCATTCCGATCCACGCTTCGGGCGTCCCCGGGATGCGAGCGTTCGGATTCGAAATGACGTATCCCGCCTCGCTCGAGTTCATCGGGATAGAGAGGCCCACTGCCACGAAGGACTTCGTCGCTCTCGATGCCCACGCCGTCGGCGGCGGCCGTCTCCGGGCGGGCGGCTATTCGCACGACCCCGTGGCCGAAGACGATGCGGACATCCTCGTGCTTCGCTTCCGGAAAACGAGCCCCTTCGCCGGCGGGGCTCTCGTCATGGAGAAGTTCGTCGATGAGCTGGAGGGAGCCGCGGCCGCGACGTACACGCTGCCCGCGTCGGATGAGGAGACCCCGTTGCTCACCCAATACCGTCTCCATCAGAACCATCCGAATCCGTTCAACCCGACGACGACGATTCGCTACGAGATCCCTGCAGGAGCCGCAAACGTCCGCGTCCGGTTGGACATCTACGACGTGCAGGGGCAGAGGGTTCGGGTATTGGTGGACGACGTCCGGTCGGGCGGCGTGCAGTACGCGGAGTGGGACGGATTGAGCGACAAGGGCGAATTCGTCTCGAGCGGAGTGTATTTCTACGTGCTCCGAGCCGGAGACGCGGCGCTCACCAAAAAGATGGCGCTCTTAAAGTAGATGTTTTCCAACAGGAGACGACCATGCGCACAATGTTGCTTTCGTTCGCCCTCGTAATCGGTCTTGTCGGTGGAGCCTGGCCGCAGTGCATCGATCGCATCGAGATCGAGTGCCTCGAGGTCGCCGACTATCCGGGAAACGTCTGCGTGACCTTGAGGGTCACAACCTGCAGCGCTCCCTTCACCGCGTTCGGAGTCGATGTGTCGTTTCCTTCCGGATACATGGCATATCTGTGGCTGGAGACGGCGGGCACGCTCACCGCGGAATGGGATGAAATCGACGCTGCGGTCGTCGACGGTTTCCCGTCGATTCTTCGGATCGGCGGATACGATGCGGACGGGTTCGGCGTGGAAACCCGCGCCGCGCTCGTTCAGATCTGCTTCGAGCTCACAGATGAATTGCCGTCGGGGAACGAGATGACGATCGATGAATCGTCGATGGTGGACGATCTGGAAGGCTACCTCACGTTCGATTGCAGGATGCCGTCGATCGTTCCGGTCGAGGCGTCGACGTGGGGAGCGGTAAAAGCGCTCTTCGAATGAGCACGGCCGGCGAAA
>CAZYCB010000330.1:0-7009 GCA_964645735.1 uncultured bacterium
ATCGCCTTACCTCCGCCATCGCACGCGCACCCGCACGCGCTGGTGGAAGTATAACACACTCCGGTCGTCGAACGGCCGCTTTTTTGGCGGAGCGCCGGATTCTCGCTGCGCGGCGGCAGCGTTTGTCGTTATACTTCGGTCGCCCCTATCCTTGTCGTCTCACAACCCGTCGAACTCATACCCGATTCTCGAAAGGGCCGAGCGTCATGAAACTGTCGATTACGAAGCTGCCTGCCGGTTTGCACATAGGCCTGTTTTCTCTCTGCTTCTTCTTCCTCTTCGGCCCGCCTAAGAACGTCCTCGCCGACGATGCCGGAAACGGTCCAATAAACAAGTGGAGCATCGAATTCGAGGCGGGCGCCGTGTGGCAGGGTTTGAACGACGTCGAAATCCCGAACGACGGCACGGCCACTCGCTTCTCCGTCGAGGACCTCGTCGGACGGGGTCCTTACTTCTCGTACAGGGCGTACGCGTCGTACGACTTCAACGAGAAACACGGGCTTCGCCTTCTCCTCGCGCCGCTGACCGTCGAGGGGAGCGGCGTGCCCGCCGCCCCGATAGCGTTCGACGACGAAACGTTCGATGCCGGGGTTTCGACGGACGCCAAGTACACGTTCAATTCCTACCGGGTCACCTACAGATACCGGTTCGCGGATACCGACCATTGGCGCTGGCACATCGGCTTCACGGCGAAGATCCGCGATGCCGAAGTCTCGCTCTCGCAAGGATCGAAGTCGGCCTCATACGACAACGTGGGATTCGTTCCTCTCCTCCATATCGCGGGTGAATGGAAGGCGTCGGATCGCTGGTCGGCGATTCTCGATGCGGACGCGCTCGCCGCGCCTCAGGGCCGCGCCGAGGATGTCGCCCTCAAGATCGCCTATCGCTTCAGCGGGCGCTGGTCCGCGTCGGCAGGATATCGGATGGTCGAAGGCGGAGCCGACAACGACAAGGTCTACACGTTCGCATGGCTCCACTACGTCGTCGCATCCGTGCGGTGCGCGTTCTAGCGCCGCACGACCGAATGGCCGCTCGCCGGTACCGTCGACTTCAGGCGTTCACGCGTTGGCGGCGCTCGACTTCACCGTGATCGTTTCCAGGCCGTGCGCTCTCGGGCCCGTTTCCGCTCTCCGGAGGAGCCACGCGAAGAAGAACCCGAGGAATCCGGATACCGAGAATATCCACATTCCGAGCGCATACCCGCCGGGGTTCGTCATGCTCGCCCCTGAGTGGTCGTTCGCCCACCCGATGATCAGGTTGAATCCGGCCAGTCCGATGTTCTGGATCATGGTCATCAGGCCGTACGCGGTACCGAGTCTGTTCTGGTCGACAATGTACGCGACCGAAGGCCACATGATGGCCGGCACGAGCGAAAACGCGATCCCCATCATCGCCATCGGTACAATGAGCGGGATCGGCGAATACGCCATCATGAGATAGACGGGCACCAGGAGAAGGGACCCGAACATCATGAAAAGCGACCGCTTGGCCACGCGGTCGACGAGGATGCCGAAGATCGGCGTGAAGATCATCGCGAAGAGCGTGAGAAGGCTCGACAGGAATCCCGCGTACTCTCGCGTCGCGCCGTGGGCCTCCTGGAAAAACTTGATCGCGAACGTCTGGAACGGGAATATCCCCGCGTAGAACGTCACGCACATGAGAACGACGAGCCAGTACGACGGGCTCATGCGGAAGATTTGTGAGAACTCGACTTTGTCCGCCCCCCCTGTTTGCTTCATCGAGAACTTCTTCGCGGCTCGGTTCTCCATGATCCCGTAGACGAGCGGTCCGATGACGCAGAACGTCCCCAGCGCCACCGTGATCAAAAGCGGCCACTGCCAGTTTACGAATGCCGGCTTGGCCCACGTGGGGGAATTGAGCGCGAGAAAAGATCCCAGGCGGGCGATCGTGAGGTTCACTCCGAACGCGAAAGAGAGTTCCTTGCCCCTGAACCATCGGGCGAGCGCCGTCGTTACGGCCACGATGAGCGACTCCGCCCCGATGCCGAATATGAGGCGCCCTGTGGCCATGATGGCGAGCTTGCCGGTCAGGGCGGTGATCACGGCGCCGCTCAAGCAGAGCAGACCAAAGAGCAGCGTCGCACGGCGCACGCCGATCCGGTCTATGATGATTCCGCCGATCAGCACCATAACGACGTTCGGTATGCTGTAGATCGCGTTCAGCGTACCGATGTTCTTGTCGGAGAAACCGAGCTGACTTTTGAGAAGATCGGCGATCGGGCTTATGGCGTCGTACACATAGTAGTTGCCGAACATCGCGAGGCTGATGACGACGAGAACCGACCAGCGGTAGTACGTCGGCGGAGGAGGAAGTTCCGCCGCAGCCATGTTCGGCGTGCCGCTTGTTTCGTTCATCGGCTGGCTCCTTTTCCCTGAGGACAATCCGATGGGCGTGGAGACGATTCTCGCGTACGGTAGCACGCCCCATATGCGCTCAACAACAAATTCTCTTGCCTCGGGGCCGACGCTTTCCGGAAGGCACGGACTCCCACGGAAAAATGAAATACCGCTGGGCGCAGCCGCGGCGTATAATCTGTCCTCGGCTCTTTTAACGCGTCGCGCCGTCGTGTCTTGAACGCTCGTTGGCCAGACCATGCTGTTCGAAGGACCCGAAAAGAAGCTCGAGATTCTAACGACCGTCGATGCCCCCCCGCTCCGGTCGCTGGGGGACCACTTCTGGCGGAGGGTCGTCGAGTTTGCCAGAGCCAAGGTCCTTTCGACCGTGTCGGGAGCCGCCTGCGACGCATACCTCCTCTCGGAGTCGAGCCTCTTCGTCTGGGACCGCCGGATGCTCATGATCACCTGCGGGCGAACGATTCTCATCGAGTCCGCCATGAAAATGCTCGACCGCATCCCCGCCGACCGCATCGTCTCGCTCATCTATGAACGGAAGAACGAGAACTTTCCCGAGCTCCAGCAGACGACGTTCGACGAGGACACCGAGAGGATTCGAGGCAGAATTCCCGGCACCCGTGTGATCTTCGGAGACGCCGACGCCGACCACATTGCGCTCTTCCATCTCGATCGCGTTTTCGAGCCGGATCCCGCCGATGCGACGCTCGAGGTTCTCATGTACGACATGGAGCCCAAAACCAGCCGGCTTTTCTCGCAGGCATCGAAGCCGCAGGAACTCCGGAAGCAAATAGGTTTCGACGCCATGGTCCCCGGCTTTGCAGTCGATGATTATCTGTTCGATCCGATGGGGTATTCGTTCAACGCCATCAAGGACGAGTACTACTCGACGCTCCACGTCACGCCTCAGCGGGAAGGTTCCTACACGAGCTTCGAGACGAACTACCGGCTGGAGCGGTCGGAGGCGAGGGCGACGGTGTCGCGATTGCTCGATTTCTTCCAACCGGCGCGATGCGACGTTCTCCTTTTTCAGGGCAATCTGGACCTTCGGAGCGTGAACAACGGATTCCGCGTGACAGCGGCGCAGTCCGTGACACTCAAGTGCGGATATGCCTGTGAATACGCGCATATCGAAAGAGAGGTCGCGCAGCGCTCGAAGCCGTCGCTGTAGCCGCCGCGTTTCATCCCTCACCCCGTAGCGCGAGGATATTTCCATGGAAGACACGAACGAGAAGAACGAAAACGAGCAGTGGATCGAAGAGAGATACTGGGACTTTTTCGCCACGCGCTTTCGCGTCAAGCGGGTGCTCTACTCGGGCAAGAGTCCGTTCCAGAAGGTCGAGGTCGTCGAGACGGCGGGCCATGGGAGGATGCTTTTGAACGACGGGCTCGTGATGATCACGGAGCGCGACGAGTTCGTCTATCACGAGATGATCGCCCACGTCCCCCTCTTCGTCCATCCCGACCCGCGGCGCGTGCTCGTGATCGGCGGGGGCGACGGAGGAACGGTGCGCGAGGTGCTCAAGCACAAGTCGGTTCAGCACTGCAGGCTCGTGGAGATCGACCAGGTCGTCATAGACGCGTGCAGCAACTTCATCCCGCAAACAGCGTCGTGTCTCGGCGACCCGCGTGTCGTCGTGACGGTTGCCGACGGTGTCGAGTTCGCCGCCACGACCAACGAGAAGTTCGATGTCGTCATCGTGGATTCCACCGACCCCATCGGCCCCGCACAGCCTCTGTTCGGACCCGCGTTCTACGGGAACGTGAAGAGAGTCCTCACCGACAAGGGGATCGTCGTTTCGCAGGCGGAGTCCGCGTTCTACGCGGGTGACATACAGAAGGCGCTGCTCCGTGTGCTCGCCGGCGTCTTCGAGCGGGTCAACCTCTACAACTACACGAATGTCACGTATCCCGGCGGCCTGTGGTCTTTTTCGTTTGCATCGAAGGGCTTGAGGCCGGTGTGGCACTTCGATCCGGATCGGGTGCAGAAGTCAGGGATCGAGTTTTCGTATTACAGCGCGGACGTTCACCGGGGCGCTTTTGCGATCCCCGCGTTCATGCGAAGGCAGCTCGCGGAGTTCTTGAGCGAAGCGTGAGACACACCCTCGGGACGCCCCTACTGGACGTGCTCGGTGACAAACTGGCGCAGGTTCGCGAAGTTCTTGCCGTTGAACGAACCTTTCACTTCCCCGGCCTGGCCGGTCACGACGACCTGGATCGCCTCCGCCTCCGACATCGCGATCAATAGCTCCGACGAAACCGGATACGCCACCGATTCCGTCACCAGCTTCGTGGACGGATCCTTGCTCTTCGTCACCTCGCCCCCGCCTGCGGAGAGCGTCGTCGAATTGAGCCCGATGACGATTTCGAGAGACCGGCCCGGCTTGATGTCGAGCTCCGTCGAGCCGATGTAGGTGAGAAGCAGCCCGAAGGTTCTTTTCGTTCCCGGTTTGTCATACGCGCAGAGATCGAGGAAACACCGCTTCTCGACATGGTGGTCTTGTTGGGCAAACCCGTCGTACTTCGTGCCCCCCTCGATGTCGATCTCGTTGTTGGCCAGCACGTGCGTGGTCATCCCATCGGCGCTTGTCCTCGTGTCGACGCGATAGCGGCCCGCGCACCCGATGGCGAACAAAACGCACAACATCAGGATGCCACCGAAAGCCATACGGGCGGCCATGCGTGCAGCGGTCCGGCGACTCGAAGAACTCTTCATGCGCAATCTCCCTTTGTCGATGTCGTGAGGCATTGTCATTGTGGCTCCCCTGCAACGTACCGTCAAGATGGAGATGTTTCCCCGTGCGACTCCGCTCGCGATCCCCGGCCCGTGGCGATGAGCTGCCGCGCCTGGGTTCTCAATGCGGGCCATTTGGCGCCAAACATCGAGGCCCCTACGACACACGCCCCCCCGCCCAAAGCCACCGTGGCGGGGGCCCCGATATGGTGCGCGAGCGAGCCCGCGAACAAAGACCCGAAAGGGGCCATTCCCATGAACATCATCGCGTAGACAGCCATCACTCGTCCACGAAGCTCGTCGGGTACCATTGTCACTTTGGCGCTGTTACTCCGACTTGGGCGCGGGGACGTACCGCTACCTCCGGCCGTTCGCAAGAGCCGAGGGATGAACGCCCGTCGCGCCTCGATATCGAACCGAGGTCGGCATTTCAGTGCTCGCTTTTTCCGACCTGGCCACCGTCGGCCGGTCGGCGATCGTCACGGCCCGGGCGGCGGCGGGATGATGATGATCGGCCCGGGGTACGGCGTGCCGCAATCCGCCTTGTAAGCGAATTCGCCTTCGGCGGCGTCCTTCCGGAGCTGAAGCTTCAAGGGTTCCCCGGTTGCATAGGCAATGGCTCTCTCGACTCCGAAGAGCCGCTGAGTCGAGGAGAAATCCAGCCGGACGTCTTTGCCGACCGAGTTCGTCCACACGACCCACTCACCCTGTTTGGCCGAGGCCGAAGCGTTGCCGTCGGCATCGACGATCTGACATTGGGAACCCGCCGATTGGATGAACATCTGGTGCTCCACGGGCGGCGGCGGACACTTCGGGCACTCGGGGCACTCCGGGCATTGGGGACATTCCGGGCAAGGCCAGCACCCCATCGCGGCCACCGCGACGATGGCGAGGAGCACCGCCACCGCCGCACGAGAAAGAATCAACGGACTCCGTGGATTTCGCAACGCGAACCTCCTCTGTTAAGACCGTATGACCGAGCCAAGATCCGATCGACGCCGCTGCGCTGCAATGGAGTTCAATCCTGGTCCGAATTCGTCGTCTTGGCGACCAGCAGCTGATACCTCGTATCCTTTCTGAGATCGAGAAATTGCCTTTCATGAGCGATGGCCTTCAACGAGTATCCCTTCGCGATGGCGTCCCCGAGCAGCACGAGAGCCCTTGCCCGTTCGCCGATCTGTTCGTAGACCATCGCGGCTCTGAAAAAGACTTCGGAGTTCCCCGGATCCAGAACGAGAGCTTTTTCCGCGTACGTAATCGCAGAATCAGGAATCGAGACCGAGAAGTATCCTCCGATCAACGAAAGCAGTACGGCGTCGTTGGGAGTCTGCACGAGTTTCGTCCTGGCGAGTTCGATCGCCCTGTCGAAGAGCGGCATCGCCTTTTCCTTCTCCTCGGGCATCCAGTAATACGCCGTCGCCAGGTTGCCCACGACCTGGTAGTTGGCGCGATCGTACTCCCACGCCCACTCGTACATTCGAGCGGCATCGGCGAACCGCTCCAGCATGTAGTACAGCGTGCCCAGATTGGAGCACGCGATGTATGTCTTCTGAAGAGCAAACGATTTCTCGAACATCGCGGTCGCCTCGTCCCAACGCTCCAGAATGAAGAAGAGCCCCCCGAGATAGTTGTAGGTGGAGGCCTGCCCCGGAGCGAGCGCCGCGGCCCGCTCGAATTCCGCCACGGCTTTCTCGTACTGGCGGGTCGCATAGTAGAGATAGCCGAGGTCCACGTGGGTGCCGAAGTAGCGGGGGTTCGCGAGAACGGCTGCACGGTACGCGTCCTCCGCTCTGTCGTTCAGGCCGCCGCTCAAGTACGTCCAGGCCAGAATTCGTCTCGCTCCGATGTCCCGCCCGTTCATCCGGATCGCCTCATGATAATCCGCGATGGCCCGGTCGTTGTC
>CAZYCB010000331.1:0-13686 GCA_964645735.1 uncultured bacterium
AGAAGAAGGGGCACAGGTACACGATCGAAGCCTTCGCGCGTTATTTTCGCGATCGACCCGCGGACCGGCTGATCCTTGCCGGGGACGGACCTCTCAAGGCGGAGATCGAGGCGCTCGCCGCATCCCTCGGAATCCGGGACAAGGTGGTTTTCTCCGGCCGCGCGGGGAAGTCCCAGGTGAGGGAGCTCATGCGAAGCGCCGACGTGTTCGTGCATCACAGCGTCACCGGCGAGGACGGCGACATGGAAGGCATCCCGACGGTGATCATGGAGGCGATGTCGACGGGGCTCGTCGTGGTGAGCACGACGCATTCGGGGATTCCCGAGCTCATCGATAATGGTGTCGACGGCTACCTCGTCGCCGAGAGGGACGTGCCCGCCTATGTCGAGAGACTCCACGCCCTCTCCGGCAGCGACCCGGGAATCGGCGAGCGCGCGAGAAGGAAGATCGAGGAAAAATTCAACATGTCGAAACAGAATGTCGAGCTCCGGGGAATTTATCAGAGGGCGATCGATGGGACGCGCATCTGAAACGAAAGACTTCTACGAGAAATTCGCGGGAGAAGTCCTCCTCGAGGATTTCCAACGCTTCAATCTGCGCCAGGACGCGGTGAGGCGCCTCTGCGACGAGTTCGTGCCGCGCGGGGCACGGGTCCTCGAGATCGGTTGCGGCGCGGGAATCAACGTGAGGCACGTCAGCAGGACCGCGTCGCGTGTCGTCGGCGTGGATATCAGCGATCGGAACATCGAGATCGCCAAAGAGTACGCGGGTTCTCCGAAGACCGAGTTCAGGGTGCTCGACGTCCTCCAGGGGTCGGACGCGCTCGTGCCTCTCGGCCCGTTTGACATCGTCATTCTCCCCGATGTCATCGAGCATATCCCCAAGGACCAGTACGCTCACTTGTTCGCTGTCGTGGAACGTATGCTCGCGCGGCCGGGGAGTGTCCTCATCACCCATCCGAGCCCTGAATACCAGAGGCATCTCAAGGCGAGGGAACCCGACGCCCTCCAGCTCATCGACGAGACGGTTGAACTCGACGACATTCTTCGCCACACGTCGCTCGAGCTCGTGCATTTCGAGTACAAGCACGTGTGGCACGAGAACCAGTACGTCCACGTCGTGTTGACTTCGGATCGATCCTTTCGTCCCGCAGATATGAGCCGTTCGTGGATGGAGCGCCTCGAGTACAGGCTCAGAAAAAGGTGGTGGCGCCTCCAAAACATCGCGTTCCTCGGGCGAGTCCGGCGGAGATTGGCGTCAACGGATACATCGTCCCGCTAGGATTCTCGCGGTGCTTGTGCCCGCCGTCACATGCGTGCCGCAGTCATTGTCGTTGTCTATTTTGTTCTTTCGATCGGCGATTCCAGTCCGTATATTATTTCGACCGGATGTGAGCAACTCGAAAAGGAGAAAGCAATGTCGTTCGAACTTCCCAAACTGCCCTATGCATACGATGCGCTCGAACCGTACATCGATGCGAAAACCATGGAGATTCATCACTCGAAACACCACGCGGCGTACACGAATAATTTCAACGCCGCGCTCGCCAAACATCCCGAGCTCGAAAGCACGCTCGCGGGAATGACGGCCGAGGCGATTCTTGCCGATCTCGGCAGGATCCCCGAGGGTATACGGACCGCCGTGAGAAACCACGGCGGCGGTTACTGCAACCACAACTTCTTCTGGTCGATCATGGCGCCGAAAACCGGAGGCGAGCCGAAAGGCGCTCTCGGCGACGCGATTCGCTCCGCTTTCGGCGGTTTCCCGGGATTCAAGGAGAAATTCTCCGCCGCCGCGGCGTCGCACTTCGGCAGCGGATGGGCGTGGTTGTCCATGAAGGACGGCGGGCTCGTCGTTTCGTCGACGGCGAACCAGGACTCCCCGTTCTCGCAGGGATTGACGCCGCTCCTCACCATCGACATCTGGGAACACGCGTACTACCTCAAGTACCAGAACCGCCGCCCCGAATACATCGAGGCATGGTGGAACACGGTGAACTGGAGCGAGGTGGCTCGCCGATTCGACGCAGCCAGATAAGTCCCGCGTCGGCGAAGGGAGGAGAAGGATCGTGAGCAGGCTAAACGGCATGCAGTGCATCCCATGCATGGGCGGCGTGCCGCCGCTCTCCGGCGGCGAGATCGAGAAGCTCGTCGACGAACTCGGCGGTGGATGGGTCGTCGTGGGGAACCATCACTTGGAGAAGGAGTACGCGTTCGACGACTTTCGCCAGGCCCTCGACTTCACGAACCGCATCGGGGAACTTGCGGAACGCGAGGGGCACCACCCCGATGTCTACCTCGCGTGGGGCAAAGTGAAGCTCACGCTTTGGACCCACAAGATCGACGGTTTGACGGAGAGCGATTTCGTCTTCGCGGCGAAGGCCGAAGACCTCTACTGACGGAAGCGTTAGCGGCGGGGCCCCCGGGGACTTCGCCTGGCGGCTCTCCCGAGCGGACCCGGGAAAAGACAGCTTCACGGCGGCGAAGCGCTTGCGCTTCGCCCTTTTTTGGCGGCAGCGCGCCCACGAGGTTCCCGAATGAAAGCGGTGTTCTTCGACAAACACGGCGGTCCCGAAGTCCTCCGTTACGGAGATTTCGAGGATCCCGTTCCCGGTCCCGGCGAGGTGCTGGTCGATGTTCGGGCCTCGTCGCTGAATCACCTCGATCTTTTCGTCAGGCGCGGTCTTCCAGGAATACTCCTGCCCCACATCACGGGGAGCGACGCCGCGGGGATCGTTGTGAAAACCAGCGGCGGAACGTCCGGCCCGCGTCCCGGGCAGAGGGTTCTCGTTCATCCCGCGCTCTCCTGCGGAAAATGCGAGTACTGTTCGCGCGGGGACGACTCGATGTGCCGTTCGTTCAAGATCCTCGGGGAACAGATTCAGGGCGCGTGCTGCGAGAAGCTCGTCGTGCCGGCGGAAAACGTCGTGGCCATCCCGGACAGTCTTTCTTTCACCGACGCGGCGGCAGTGCCGCTCGTGTTCGTCACGGCGTGGAGGATGCTCATCACCCGAGGGCGGCTTCGTCCAGGTGAGGACGTGCTGATTCTGGGAGCGGCGGCGGGAGTGGGCACGGCGTGTATCCAAATCGCGAAGGCTGTCGGGGCCCGCGTCTTCGCTTGCGCATCCACCGCGGAGAAGCTCGAGCTGTGCCGGATACTCGGCGCGGACGTTCTGATCGATTACAGCCGGGAGGACTTCGTCAAACGGGTGCGCGAAGAGACGGGGAAGAGAGGGGTCGACGTGTGCGTCGATTACATCGGCAAGGACACGTGGGTGAAGAGTCTGCAGAGCCTCACCAAGGGGGGGCGCCTCTTGACCTGCGGTGCGACGACGGGATACGACCCCGCAACGGATCTCCGTCAGATTTTCTTCAGACAGCTCGAGGTGATCGGATCGACGATGGGGTCGAAGAGCGATCTCCTTGCCGCGCTCGACGGGATTCTGGAGGGGAAGATGCGTCCCGTCGTGGGTGCCGTGGTGGACCTCGAGAACACAGCAGAGGCGCACCGGATGATGGAAGGGCGGAAGGTGCTGGGCAAGGTCGTCATACGCGTGGCGGATTGAACCCTATCGAGCGAGCGGGCGATCCTCGCTCGTTCCCACGGACGGGTCCGCAAAGGATCTCCAGCCCGCCGGCCAGATCAAATCCTGAACAGATACTGGAACTTCACGAAAAACGTCCGGTCGGTCAGCTCGAAGTCCGTGTCAGACACGGGATCGTTGCTTCCATAATCGGCGAAATTGTGCGTCGATCCGAGGAAGAAGACGCTGAACGGGTTTATCTTGTAGCTGATCAGAGGGTCGAATTGGACGATCCCACCCCTTCCCGCTGATTTGACGTACTGCCCGATGATCCTGAAGAAGAGCCGTTTGCTGAACTGGTAGGTGAGTTTGCTCCGCACGCTGTACTCCTTGTGATCCTCGTGGGGAATGGGCGGCGCGGCGCTGTCGAGCTGGTCGAATCGCTGGTAGAGGTATTCGGTAGTCAGGCTCAGCCTGCTCGTCGGCTTGAGGATCGCCTCGGCGTCGATGGTCCTCTCTTTGGCGAGAAACGGCGTGTCGGTGCGCCTGAAGACGGAGTGGCCCTGGCGAAGGTACGCCGATGCAGTCAAGTACTTCGAGAAGCTCGTTCCCACCTCGACGGTGAACCTCTCGATCCCGTCGACGAGGGATTCCTTGAAGAGTTCCTTGCTCCAGAGGTACGACGCCTCGAACCACGTCTGCCTCTTGAACTGGATGTAGAGGTCCGGCTGGACCCACCGGTCCTTGTATCCGCCCGTGTGCTTGTTCTTGCGCCCGACGTTCACGGCAGGCTGTATCATGTCGAACACCCTGTTGTCCGGCTGGAGCGTCAGACCGGTCCAGAACATCCCTAGTCTGTAGTTGTTCGCCGAGATGAATCCGTTGTCCGAACGGAAGGTCGGAGAGAAGTCCTGGTAGTTGGCCGTGAAGTTCCAATGGCGTGCGCTCCGGTTGACGTTCACGTCCACTCCGAAGCCGGAGAACGATTCTCCGTCGAAGTCCGTCGTGTAATTTCCCTCGTCGAATGTCTTCCCGTTGAACCTCTTCGATCGAAGGGTGTCGATGGGCTCCTCCGTGTAGCTGCCGAGGATCTGCCCGGAGACGCTGTAGTTCTCCAGAAATCTGATGTCGCAGTCGAGCCCGAAGTTGGTGTTCGAGCCATCTTCGTAACGGCGGTCCGTCGCCATGAGTCCCACGAACGAATCCGACCAGAGGTCGCGCTTGATCCGCGCAATGTTCGACCACGCCTCGCCCCCGAGAACGATTGCGCTCTGGTCCTCGAAAGGGATGATGTAGCTCGTGTTCGCATCCTCGGCGAGGATGTATCCGAGCGTGAACTTGGCCGCCTTGCCCGTGACTTTGGCGGCGCCGTCGGGATCGTTGATGCTCCTCGTGTAGACGGCGTCGATCTCGGAGCGGAACACATCGCTTCCCTCGAGGAAAAACGGCCGCTTTTCGTCGAGGAACAGGGCAAACGTGGTGTTCAAGCTGATCTGGGGGGCGTCTGACTCCACCTGGCTGAAATCGGGATTCATCGTCGCGTCGAAGGTGAGGTTCGGAGTGATGCCGTACTTGACGCCGAAGCCCCCGTCGAATTCGGCATCTTCGTTGAGGAAGTTCGAGGCGGGGTCATCGGCGTCCTCGATGCGCCCCGATTCGCTGCTGATGATGTAGGGCAGGAACTCGATGTTCCTCCCCGTGTGGACCTCTTCGATTCCGCGCATGGTCCCTTCCTGGCAGAAGAGACAGTCGTCGTCCCTCGAGAGCGGCGCCCACGAGATCTGCTCGCGGCTGATCCGCGGTCTGATCCGGAGGAAGTGAACGCCCCATTCCTGAACGCTCCGGTTCGGGAATCTCAGGCTCCGGAACGGTATCGCCATCTCGGCGGTCCATCCGATCGAGTTGATTTCACCGGCCGATTCCCACACGGTGTCGAACGTGGCATCCTCGCCCGCGTTCGACCGACGCTGATCGAACTGGATGCCGAAGGGATTGACGAAAAACTCGTAGCTCGTCTGCTGGTCCTTGAACGTGTCGATGAGAACACCGGCGAAATCGTCCTTTCCGATGTTGTCGTGGTCGGTGACCGTGGCGCGTATGTCCCCCGGGTCGGTTTCGTGGCAAACGAATCCGATGTAGAGGTTATCGGCGTCGAAGGCGACGAGGACCTCCGTGTCCTCGGAGGGATGCGTGTTGTCACCGGGATTGATCTCCGAGAAGTTCCCGAGCTTCGTTGCGGTTCGCCAAGCCGGATCGTCGAGCTTGCCGTCGATCCTCGGCGGTGCAGATACTCTCGGAATGGAGAAATCGAGGTTCGAGTTCGGGGAGAACACCAGACTGTCGACTGCGGTACTGTCCGCCCCGTGCGCCTCCTGGCCCCCTCTTGCGGCGGCGCTGCCCAGGGCGAGGAGGAGGATCAACGGGGGGACCGCAGCCGCAAAAAGCCGTTCGACGAGGGCTTCGCCGCGATCCTTCGCGCGCGCCCGGACTCCTGGCGTGCGGCTGGATCTGCATTGAAGCTCTCGTCGAACGGCTCGTCTCCGACACGGCAGTGCCGTCGAATGGAACGGCGACACTCGTCACACTCCAGTCGTTCGAAAGTCATCGCCCGTCTGCGGAATGGCGTACGTCTGCTCGGGGAGACACGCCACACCGGTTCGAGGGCCGACGGGCCGTGTCGTCAAGAGAAGATACGACAAAACGGAGGTAAAGTTCCAGCGATCGCTCCGTCGAAAAACGTGCTATGTTCCATACGCCACGCCCGAAGAAAAAGGAGCAAACAATGGCCTTCTGTCCGAAGTGCGGAGCGGAATACGTCGATGGAACCAAGGATTGCGAGGATTGCGGGGTGCCTCTCGTCGCCGAGCGGCCATCGGAGCGGCACGCGCAGCCCGATCCGGGAGACCTCGTGGAAGTGTGGCGCACGCAGGGGGAACTCAGCGCGCAGCTCGCGCGCTCTCTCCTCGAGGCCAACGGAGTGACCTCGATGGTCTCAGGGGAATCGCTCAGGCTGACGCACGGGTTTACCGTGGACGGGCTCGCACTCGCCCGCATCCTCGTCCGTCCCGACGACGCCGGGCGGGCCTGCGAGATCATCGCTTCGATCGAAGGAATGCACCAGTGCCCCGAGTGTGACTTCCCCGTGCACGACAGCGACGGAACCTGCTGGGCGTGCGGAGCACAGCTCACCTGATGAACGATTCTTCACCGCCGGTGTCGGCGGCGGGCGATTCCCGCGCGGCGCCGCTCGGAGCCGCCGCGGCGTCCGGAATGCGCCTGCAGGCCCGCCCGCGCCGTTGGTACTATTCGCTCACCGTGAAGGTGATTCCGATTTCCGCCTTCACTTCGAGATCGAACGGAATCTCGTCCGCGATCGCATATACGACGAAGACGCCGTCTCCGAGAATCTGCTCGATCACAGGTTTCTCGTCGACCATGTACTTGAAGCCGTCGGCCCAGCCGATTTTCAGCGTCTCGCTCGCCGGCACCGTGGGCGAGACGAAGACGAGTTTAGCCTCGGATTTGACCGCGTCCACGGTCGTCAGCGTAGCGTCGTCGGAGATGTAAATCTGCATCTTCGCCGCCGCAGGGAGGTTGTTCTCGACGATGGCCACGACGCTTATTCCGTCAACGCTCTTGATGTCATCCTTGTGCTCGACGTAGTCCTCTTCTTCGTTGAGATCGATGGGCACCGGAGTCACCGTCGTGTTCGTGGTCACACCGACGTCGATCCGCTTGTAGAAAGTCTGCTGACCGGTCGCGAGCAGGCAGCTCCCGAGCAGGGCAACAAGCGCCGCGCTAAGAGCCACACCGATTATCTTTTTCGCCTTCATTCGCTTTTCTCCCGCGTTATTTGAGAAGGGAGCCGAAATGATAGTTCGCTCCCACGAACCAGAAAAAATTTTTGATCGAGCCGTCGTTGTCGGTCGGCGCGAATTCGAACACGCCGCGGCCTTCGATGCCGAGGCCGAAGGGCAGCAACCATTCGACTCCCGGTCCGACGCTGAACGCGGTCTCTGACACTTCATCGGTGTAGTCGCGTGTCCATTTCCAGCTCTCGATACTCCCAACGAGGTAGAACTTCAGGCCCGGGAAACCGTTCATGAATCCCACGTACGCGTCGAGACCGTAAGTTTCGAGGTCTCCTCCCTCGAGAGTATCGGTGAACTCGTCCGAGTCTCCCTCGAAAAACGTGTGTTCCACCTCGCCGAACGAGCTGGAGCTGTAGTGGGCGCCGACCGCGACGAACGACAGAACGGATACTTTTGCCTGCAGGCCCCACAGTGCCCCGCTCTCCGCCTGGTCGTTCACGATCGGAATGTTCATGCCGAAATAAGGCCCGGCCGATATGTCCACAATGGCCCCTGCGGTGCCGACGCTCATCATGAGCATCAGAGCCGCGAGTAACTTGACCTTCATACCGTTTCTCCTTGCGAAAGATGTTTCCGCGGAAGAGCGTGGTTTACCACGTCCCACCCGTCGAGCAAACGTCGTGCCTCGACCACGCACCGCAGGCCAGACGGATCGATATCCACAACAGGTTTGTATCATGAATCCTCATCGAGTTCAACGACGCGAGGGCGCGCTCGCTGGAGAACCGGCGCACCGCGTCCAGCCGGCCGCTGGGTCACGGGCAACCGGTGAGGCCATTCGCCCGGCGAGGAGGCCCCATAATTGCCAGGTCCTCCGAATTTGCGAGCGGTGTCGGACAATGCACTCGGCCCAGGCGGCGGGCAGGCCATCGGGCCGCGAGGTCCAACTCGAAGCGGACGCTATAACGAAAAGCAAAATAATCAGATAGCGCGAAGCGCGGCGGGCTGTCACCCCAAGCCGCGGACGCCGCCCCGTGGCACGCGGCTTGCGAGGCTTACCGCGCGAGGAGGTCGGAATGCATACCGCTAAATCCAAAGGCTTTACTCTAGTCGAGCTCATGTTCGTCATCATGATCTTCGGGCTCGTCATGACCGCTTCGATGCCGAGCTTCGGCCGGTTCCTGCAGACGTGGAAGCTTCATGGGGAGGTCGACAGGATGGCGGCCACGCTGAGGACCGCACGCGGGGCAGCCATCATGCGCAGCATCGATGCCGTTTTCATCTTCGACGTCAACCAGAGAACCTACTTCTACTTCGAGGACATCGACGAAGACGGCGCGCGCGACACCAACGAATACCGCAGTGCGACCTACACACTGCCTCCCGGAATCAGCTTCGAGAGTCAGACTCTCGGGGGCACGATGGTGACCTTCGGGCCGCGGGGCAATACGATGCAGAGCGGATCGATCATCCTCGAGAACGGCCTCGAGCGAACGCGGCAGATCACGATATTCGGAGGCACGGGAAACATACGAACGGGAACGTGATTCAAGGGGTTTTCAAATGCTCAAGAAAGACTCTGGTATCGGTCTCATCGAGATTCTCATCGCGCTTGTGCTGTTCGGCATGGGTATCAGCATGGCGATGCGCACGCTGCCGGACAGCAACGTAGCGATGACCCGCGGACGAAACATCACGACCGCGACGAATCTCGCACAGGAAAAAATGGAACAGTTGATGGCTGTGCCGTTCTCGGCGGGAGATCTGACTGCGGGCGCGCACGCAGATCCTTTCAATCCGATAGATAGACATTTCACTCGCAACTGGACGGTCTCGGACGACACGCCGATCCAGGGGATGAAAACGGTCGCCGTGACTGTGACCTTCGAGACGGCGAGCAGCGACAGCACGGTGACTCTCACGACCTTCGTTACATCGAGGCGGTGATTCCAGATGGTGCTCAAACGACCCAACAGCAGCGGATTCTCGATGGTCGAGATGGTGTTCGGTATGATGATACTGGGCGTCGTCCTGATCGCGTTCGTGGGGATCTTCACGCTGTTCGAGAAGAGCTCGGCGCAGACCCACCAGTACGCGGAGGCGCAGCAGAACACGCGTATCGCGCTGGATTTCGTTACCGAATACCTCAGGCAAGCGGGATCGGGGACGGACTACGTGAAGGCGCAAAAGTTCATTGTCCACGCCGAGCCGTACCAGGTGGCGTTCAACGCTGACATCGACAACGGCGAAACGATCGACGGCGCGGCCCCGCTGAGAGCCATCGACGAGTCGTCGAGTCCCAACACGGTGCCCGTCTCCGGTACGATCATCTACGCCCCGACGAGGGACTACGAGTCGGACGCGGAGACGGTGGTGCTCACGCTGGACTCGAACGCCGACGGCGTCATCTCGTCGAGCGACAGAGGCGACGATGCGGAGGAGGCCGGTCCCAACACGAGCTTGTACGTGCTCAAACGCGTGACGTACGGGTACGACGGATCGAGCTCGAACCAGGTGAGATCGGCGGACCTGGCCGTCGTCCGCGGCCCGGGGGCGTACCGCACGGGGACGCACCCGCAGCCGCTGTTCGAGTACTTCTACGACGCCGACGACGATCCTTCGACGAACGACGAGCTTTGGGGCGACTCGGATGACAGCGGCCAGCTCGAATCCGGGGAAGTGCCGGGACTCGGGGAGATGCCGGATTCGCTCCTGTCGAAAATCCGCAAGGTGCACGTCACGGTAACGAGCGAAGCCGAAAGTTACAGCACCAAGCACGAGAGCACCGATGGGCACCTCGCCGTCTCCATGGAATCGGAAGTATACGTGCGCAACTCGACTCACAGTAGTTCGGTCATCTACGGACATGTGTTCCACGACTTGAGCGCCGACGGGGTGTACGACGCGGGCGAGCCGGGTCTGCCCGGCGTCACCGTGAAACTCGTGGGCGTCAACCGCGAAGTGACGACAAACAGCACAGGGGCGTATTTCATGCCCGTGACGCCGGGGGACTACACGGTCCGCGAGACGGACCTGCCCGGATATGCATCGACGACGTCGAACACCGTCTCGACGACGGTGACGTCCGGAGACGCGGTGCTGGTGGACTTCGGCGACCGGACCGGGTCGCCCGTCGGCTTCATCCGGGGAGCGGTGTACGACGACCTCGACCTGGACGGAAACAAAGCGGCGGGCGAAACGGGAATCGCCGACGTTCTCCTGTCGCTCGATACGGGCGAACAGGCCCGGACGAACGAGGAAGGCGTGTACGAATTCGTCGTCGCCGTGGGGAGCTACACCGTCGTGGAGACCGATCCCGACGGGTACGCATCGGTAACCCCGAACTCGGTCGACGCGAGCATCGTCGCGAACAACGACACCGTGACCGTGGACTTCGGCGATTCGGCAATCTTGGGTAGCGGTACGCTCGAAGGATACGTCTTCGACGATGAAGACATGGATGGCGTCCGGGACAACCATGAAGACGGACTGTCCAACGTATCGCTCGTCGCGTCCTCCGGCGACAGCGCCATGACGGACGCGTCGGGCTACTTCGTCTTCTCGCTCACTCCGGGCACGTATTCTCTCACGGAGAGGGACGAGCCGGGATACACGTCGTCGACGCCCAACACGTACGTCGGGATCGTCATAGCGACGGACACCACCGTGACACGGAACTTCGGCGATTTCCTCATCAACCAGAACGATTACATCGAGATCGTCATCGGCAACACGGAAAGAGCGCTCAGCGTCGGCGGAATGGATTTCATCGAGGACTCGAAGGGCGACCTCGATATCGTTCTCGGGACACCTTTCGGCGGTACGGGTGGAAACCTGCTCGTTTTCCACAACAAGCGCAAGAACTCCGCCACGGCGCTCGGCGCGCTCTTCGATGCGACGCCAACCTACAGGAGAAACGCGCTCAACAACATCAATACGATATCCATGTTCGATTTCTCGGGAGACGGGAAGCTGGACGTGTTGACGGGGACGCACTACAACGCGGGAAACAACATCCTCGTCTGGTACGACGGCGCGAGCGGTTTGTTGAGCGCGACGGCCGACGGAGCTTTTCTCTCGAGCGGCAACACATTCGTCCTCGACAGCAAGATGGCCGATCTCAACAGCGATGGACGGAGGGATCTCATCGTAGGACTCAAGGGACTTTCGGGAACCTTCACCGGCGGATTCCAGACGTTCAAATCATTGGGCGGAAGCGCCTTCACTTCGCTCGAGCGCATCACGACGGCGGGGTCCGCGGGCGGATACGTGTTGGGAGAAGTCTGGGGAGTGGATGCGGGCGACGTGGACGGTGATGGGGACATGGACATCGTCGTGGGCACACACTCCACCGAGTACACCGGATCCATCGATGTCTATCTCAACGACGGTACCGGCAACGGTCATGTCGTCTGGAACGCACGCTACGTTGGACTCGGTGCGGTGAACGATCTCAAGGTGATCGATATGATGGAGGACGATGCGCGGGATCCCGATATCCTCGCCGTATCGTCGTCGGCGGCGAACACGGGCTACGTCACGCTCTGGCTCAACACCGGAGGCGCCTTCGGAGTGCCGGATTCAACGGGATACGCGTTCCCGGGCGACGTGTCGGCGGTGTGGCCGAACGATTTCCACACCCCCGGCGCCGAGGTGCTTTCGCTCGCTGCGGCGAGGGTCAATCCCGACATTTTCCCGGAGGTCTTCTTCGGAACGAGGAGCTCCGCGTTCTACCAGGGAGACGTGTTCGTGATGGAGACGTTCGGAATGCTCCCTTCGTCGGGCCGCAGGCTGAACACGAGCAACACCATCGGCGAGGCGGTCACGATGGACATCGGGGACTTCAACCTCGACGGGTGGAAGGATCTCGTCGTCGGCACGCGCTCCTCGGCGACGCAGGGTAAGCTCCTGGTTTACTTCTATGACGAATAGCGTTCGTTCTTTCGGGGAAAGGATGGCTCGATCATGATTCGCGCACCAAGTTCGAGAAATGGAGGCGAAGAGGGGAGCGTTCTCGTCGTCACCCTCTTGATTCTCTTCGCCGTCGGCGTGATGGGCGCCACTCTGGCAGTGCTCTCTTCGATGGACCTGAGGATTTCGGGAAACCAGCGGAGCACCACGCAGAGCCTGGATGTCGCGGAGGCTGGCTTGAGCGAGGCGATTCATCGGTTGGCTCTCGCCAATCCGACCAACGCGACCGTCGGCGGATGGACGGGGAACGTCGCCATCGGCGACACCTCGCCGTACGATCCGAACTGGGAAACGAGGATCTACCTCACGGATCCGGGTTCGGCTCCGAGCGGTGGCGGCAGTATCGCCTCCACGGGTACGATTCAGGATCCCAATCAAACGTACCTTCAGTACAGTCAGTCAAGCGGGACAGACGATGTCCTCACGATCCGTCACAAGTGGCGCGACAGGAACGGCGACGGCGTGAAGGACGCCAACGAAGTGGTCCGCTACGACCCGGAGAAGATCCCTCCCGAGAACTTCGCGTCGGGATTCCCCGTCGAGATCGTCACGGTGCCGGGAAGGTTCGGCCAGGCGAACCGGGCGATTCAAGCGGAGGTCACCAAGAGGACACTGTATGCCAGAACGATGGGCGCACTCTATATCGACAAGGCGATACGCATGACCGGTAACCCGGGGATCTGCGGGTACAACCACAGCATCAACACGCCCGTGGGCACGAAACCCTTCGCTTGCTTCGGGTGGCATCTGGGAACCGGGCACCTCGTTGGGGTGGCGACGACAGGGGACGAGGTGGACATACAAGGAGGCGCGGCCGACGTGACCGGGAGCCCGACGCCGACCGATACGTCGTCTACCAATCCGTTCTATTCGCTTGCCGAGCTCCTTGGAATTTCTCAGGGGGACTTGAATCAGATTCTCGCCAACGCGGACCACACCGCTCCGGAAAATCCTCTCGATGGCGTCACGTACTTGACCGGAGATAACAACGTCAACGCGAACATCACAGGCTCAGGGCTTCTCTACTGTACCGGCGATCTCAGCGTCAACGGTACGCTCGATTTCAAGGGGCTGATCTATATCGAGGGGGATGCAAAAATAAACGGTAACTGTTGGGTGCTGGGAAGCGTGGTGGTGAGGGGACGGTCGGATTTCAACTCGAACGCCGGCAACGCCGGGATCCTCTACAGCAAGGACGCGATCTCGACGTACCTCGGGCAGTTTATGCCGGTGATCGTTCTCTCGTGGCGCGAATTATAGAGCCAAAGGCAACCGCTTCGCGCCCACGCGGCTCCGGCTTCGTCCGGGGCCGCGTCTTTTTTGTGTGGGCATGCGCTGTGGGGACGTCGAGCGCCCTGAGCTCCGCTTCCCTCGGCTTCC